>WGED01000250.1 GCA_015492915.1 Cyclobacteriaceae bacterium | reverse complement strand
GTTAAAAAGCGGTTAAATAATAAAAAATTTTAATGTCCATAAATTTCCCGAAATATTTTTTTAACCCAAAATTCTCACCAGGATTTCGTTATGAGAGGTTAAAGTACAACTTGTCCCGCCAGGGCGGGAAGAAAATCAGCACGTTTGAGGAGGATGCATAATGCATTATTATGGTGACGAGTCAAACGTGAACGAAGTGCCTGATTTTGAAGTAATTTAAGCTCGGAATAGAAAGGTTATTGAGAATTTTGGGTTTAATGAAATTGCAAAAAACAGATACTCCTTGATCCACCTGGTTTCCAATAGAGTTTTTAATGACCATCACACCTGTTTTTTCAGAAATTGTATTTATCTTCAACAAGCCGGGATAACTAAAATTACGGTGAGATGAAATTGGCTACAAAACCGAAAAATATCATGATGCTTGCGCATCTGAAAAGACTGATACTCGCGATCATCACCATGATCTTTTCAGTGTTTGTCGGTATCGTCGGTTACATGACCTTTGAAGGTTATACATTCAGAGAGGCCCTTTACATGACAGTCATCACCGTTTCCACGGTGGGTTATCGGGAGGTGCGCCCGCTATCGGATGAGGGGATGCTTTTTACGAGTATTTACATTGTTGTCAACCTGTTGTTCTTTGCCTTTTTAGTTTCGACAGTCGCCAAATATATTTTTGAAGGAGAGCTAAACAAAGTTTTCAGTAATATTATGAAAGTCAGGGAAATCAATAAATTCAGAGGTCACATCATTTTATGTGGCTTTGGCCGGAACGGCCGGCGTGCGGCACTTGAGTTGAGAAACAGTCGCAAGAAGTTTCTCATCATCGAACACGACGAGCACGTGCTCGAGCGCTTTCCGGAAGCAGAAAAGACGTACCATTTTATTCTCGGCGATGCTACACAGGACAAGATACTCCTCGACGCCGGTATTAAAAAAGCCACAACCATCATCACGACCCTCCCTAGTGACTCGGAAAATGTATTCATTACCCTTACTGCGCGGGAAATGAATCCTGACATACAAATCATCGCCAGGGCCTCAGATGAAAAAGTAGAGAAAAAATTACTGCGAGCCGGCGCCAACCATGTCGTGATGCCCGATGCGCTCGGCGGATTTCATATGGCCCATATTGTCACCAAACCGTATATCGTCCAGTTTGTCGAAATGCTGAGTGGTTTTGGAGAATCCGAGTATATGCTTGATGAAGTCAGCTATTTTCAGATGCGTCAGGAATACAGAGACAGGACCCTGGCAGACCTTGACATTCGTAAAAATACCGGTGCTACCGTATTCGGATTTAAGGATGCAAAAAAAGGGGTCACATTTTATCCCGACCCCCACACCAAGTTTTCTGCTGACGACGTGCTTATTTTACTGGGTAAAAAGGATGCGATCCGCGAGTTTAAAAAGCAGTACACGCGTCACTTCAAATTTCCCGAAGACTAAACTTTCTCCTTTTCCTTTGGCCTCCTTTTTACTGCCTGGCGGGTTTTAACCGCATTGTAAATAGCCAGTGAGGGGAGATAAGCCTCGCTGCCGGCCAGTATCTCACTGTCTTCCAGTTTTTTTACCAGTGCTTTAAGCGATCCGAGGATCATATCGATCGCCTTGATAAGCTCGACATCTTTCTTTACCTCGCCGATATCAATATTTTTTGGTACCAGGTCAGGGTATTTCTCTGCCAGCTTAAGGCTTTCTTTCACGAATTCTATGGTATTTTTCCGGGTTTTGGGCAGTGCCGTCAGTTCCTCTTCCGTTAGCGTGACCAGATCCGACAATTTCTCATCAATCCCGTGGATACATGTGAGAATATCCTTCAGATCCTTGTCGGAAATAGTGGTAGATATCATATTGGGGAATTTCATCGCCATCTGTGTTTTAGTCAAAAAAACAACCTCTTTATTATCTTAACCCCGATAACTGACTGTTAGTTGCATTCAGGCAATGAAATTTATACCTATCCTTTTCTGTTGGTCATAAAAACACCCGTAATGATCACGGCCATGCTGAGAAAATGCAACAGGGTGAGCCGTTCGCCGTCTATTATCCCCCAGAAAACGGCCACTATCGGGATGAAATAGGTGACGGAACTAGAGAAAATAGGGGAGGTTATTTTGAGCAGTTTGTTAAAGAGCATCAGCGCGAAGCCTGTCCCGATCATGCCGAGAAAGGTGATGTAGAAAAGCGCCAGAAATGCCTTTTCTTCATGCATGAGTTTTTGGGTAAAATCTGTGAAGAAAAACAATTGGGCAGCAGCAAGGAATCCGATCGAAAAAATTGAAATGCTTGAGATAGCCAGGTGACCTATTTCGCTAAGGTTAAACTTGAGGATGTTCACGTTGATGCCATAAAGCAAAGTGGCAAGCACCACCAGCAGTATGAAAAAATTGACATTTTCGACCGTACCGCCGGTACGGATAAACATCAGCATGGCGGTACCGCCGAAAGCAAGTATCAAACCCGCCACTTGCAGCATTGTGGTCCGTTGCCTGTAAAATAATACCCCGACAATCATGACGAAAGCAGGCGTCAGGGCGTTCATGATTCCCGTGATGGCGCTGTCGAGCCTGGTCTGGGCAACAGCAAACAATATGGCGGGAATGAAGCTGCCGATGAAGCCGGTAAAGAATATGAGAAAATAGTATTTTTTATCTACTCTTCTGAACCGGGAGATTGCGAAGGGCATCATAAAAAGTGAGGCTGTAAATATCCTTATACCGGCAACTTCCGGGGGAGAGTAAACGGTGAGTCCTTTTTTGATGAGAATAAACGAACTGCCCCAGATCAGTGATAATGCGATGAGCAGTGACCACGACAAAAACTTCGGGTGAAGCGGGTCGCGGCTCATGGTTGCGACATTTCAAATTTTTCGGCGATCTCATCGAGTGTTTCGAGCACTACGCGATGATCTTCCGCGGTGACCAGCTTCATCCTGTATGGTTTGAAATTGGGTAATCCCTTGAAATAATTGGTATAATGGCGCCGCATCTCATAGAGACCCTTTTTTTCTCCTTTCCACTCAATGGAGAATTTCAGATGCTTTTTGGCAACAGCCACACGCTCTCTTATACCTGGTGGCGGCAACAGTTCCCCGGTTTCGAAGTAGTGTTTAATTTCATTGAAAATCCATGGATAGCCGATGCTGGCCCGGCCGATCATGATGCCGTCCACTTTGTATTTTTTTCTGAATTCGAGTGCGATTTGCGGTGAGGTCACATCCCCGTTGCCGAATACCGGGATCTCAATGTCCGGATGTTCCTTTACCTCAAGTATGTGATCCCAGTTGGCAGTACCCTTGTACATCTGCTGTCTTGTACGACCATGTATGGTGATCGCCTTGATTCCCGCATCCTGCAACCGCAACGCCACCTCGATGATTTTAATGGTTTTCTCATCCCATCCGAGCCTTGTCTTCACTGTCACGGGCAGCGAAACTTGTCTGACGATCTCTCGCGTCATCGTTTCCATTTTGGGCAGATCGAGCAAAATACCTGCGCCTGCGCCTTTCATCGCTACTTTCTTCACCGGGCAGCCGTAGTTGATGTCGATCAGTTCCGGCTGTGCTGCCTCGGCCCGGGCAGCCGCCTCACGCATCGATTCGATCTTCTCACCAAATATTTGAATACCGATCGGACGTTCATAATCGTAAATGTCGAGTTTTTGCAGGCTTTTAGCCGCATCGCGGATCAGACCCTCTGCACTGATAAACTCTGTATACATGAGATCTGCACCATTTTCCTTGCAAACGGCACGGAAGGGAGGATCGCTCACATCTTCCATCGGTGCGAGCAGCAGGGGAAATTCTCCCAGTTCAATATTTCCGATCTTTACCAAATCCGTTTTTTTGACCTGCAAAATTACGGGCTTTTTCTAT
>WGED01000249.1 GCA_015492915.1 Cyclobacteriaceae bacterium | reverse complement strand
CCTTCCAGTAATCCGGCATCGGCTATCGGCAGCACACCGACGCACATGGTGGCGATGAAACCGCCTTTGCGATAAACAGCGCGGGCAAGATCGTGAATCTCCTCCGAATACGCCTCATCGAAGCCGTCGCTGTGGAAGCCGCCGGGCAGTACAAAGGCATCGAATTCATCCAGCGGCACGGTCTGTTTGCGCGTGTTGTAATCGACTTTGATTTTGATGCCGAATTTGCCCACCACCTCATCGTGGAAGGCACAGGTTTGCAGCGCGATGGGCTTCAGGTGGTCGCGTACGTGCGTCCAGCCCAGCACATCGATGATGGTGACCGCCTCCAGGTCTTCGAACCCCTGGCTCAGGAACATCAGGACTTTTTTCAATTTTTCTCCATGGAAGTTCAATTTAATTTGAATAAAGATATAGATTTAAAGAAGACGAAGTTTTCACTGAACGATTTTAGATCGATTCCTACCCAGTAGAAAAAGATAAGTCCGATTAAGAAAGAAATCAGAACTACCGTGTGATATTTGCTGCCTTCTCCTAATCTTACTAAAAGGGCTAATGGGCAACCGGCCGCCAGAGTGTATCCCACTCCCTGAATTAAACCTCCAATGACATGCTTCAATCCAGCATATTCCATCGGGTAATCAACCCCAAACAGAAAGATCAACATAAAAACAAAAATTGCTGCTAAAACGGCTTTTAAGCGAATGGTAGAGCCGGAAGTGAAAAAATCGAGAAATGCGCCCATAATGCAGAAATTTGTTCTATGCGCGATTATACCCAAAAGAACGCCGATGAATAATATTGTTAATAGCATCCAATTCACCATAGCCACCTCTCGAGTAACTTGAGCCCAAACCACATTCCAAGAATCATTGACGCAAATGTGATGATACTGCTTATCTGAAGAGTAGGCACACCGGTTAAAGCGTGTCGTATCAGACAGCCGTCGCTTATCAGGATGCCAAAGCCCATGAATGCGCCGCCTAAAAATGCCTGAAAAATTTTTCTAATCGAAAGTCGTCCTTTTTTGAAATTCCTCAGCCAGGAATCTCCTGATAAGACAGAACTAATAAATGAACCAACTACTATGCCTACTCCGAGCATTACAATAGCTTTATATTCTGGAGATATAGATTTGCCCATGATCCATTCCGGCGCAAGAACAATGGATCCGCCCGGGAAAAAACCAAACTTTACATTAACACCGTCTATCGCAGATGAAAAAAGATAGTGGAAAAGATTTAGCAGACCTACACCAATGCCGCCCAATACAGGAAGAAGCCATGCTTTCTCAAATATTTTTAAAGTTGGTTTCAAAACATGCCCTCCGCCTATCGATGAATAAAACAGTGATCCAAATTTGATTAGGTGAATTGTTTAAATTCTCTTTCTAAAAAATCAATGCCTTCATCCAAACCTGCTCTGCATTGGTCGGGAGTTTTTCCGGTTGCTTGTATTGTGATTTTCCAGGTCCAGGATAGGTTGCCCTTCTCATTGAGTCCGTATACTTTACCAATTACAAAGGCAAACTCATTCTTAGGGTTAGTTTTTTTTCTGTCGGCTAATATCTGCTTTATGATTTGATGCCAGTTAAACACATTTTCATGTTCATCTCTAACGATAAGCACGATATTCGCGACGGCATAGCCATATTCTTTCACTGCTGCTTCTTCCGGATGCCCGCCACAGCAACTTATCGTTTCAAGATAGTGAATCCGATTAATTGTCTCAATTAGCGACTTTATCGTGTCATCCATAAATCGCTCCTCATTTGATCTTTTTTACAATTATCTGCCAATCGGAATCGTTGACTTTTTTCACCGACAAGACCTGCTGGCCCATCTCTTTAAAATTATTTGGAATATTCCTAGACGCGGGCGCGTGATCTACAATGATTTCTAAAATTTCTCCGGCAGCCATCTTCTTGAGCGCTCGTTGTGCTTGTACCCACGGAAAAGGACAAACTTCGCCTTTGAGATTAATGGTCTTGGAAGTACCTTCTGACATGACAATCTCCTTCCCATTCTAACGCATTATTTCACAGCTTTTGATTGATGAAGCTTTCAATTCAAAATGTCTGTTTTCATCTGCTCAAATTCTTCTTTGGAAATTTCGCCTTTCGCATAGCGCTTTTTTAGGACATCCAGGGCTGTTTCCGGGCTTGCACTCGCATTGCGATAGCGGCCTGAATCTTGCCACGGCGGGCGGAAATCGCCCCTGCCGAAAATCATGTAGACGATAAACAACATGACGATGAGCATGATGAATGGAAAAAACCACATTCCGCTCCATTCCCAATATCCGAAGCACATTAGACTCTCTCCTAAATCTTGTTTCTAGAATATTTCCAAATAATAACGGCATGACACAGCCCTACTGTCTCACATATCTTTTCTTTGCGATATTGCCATTTTTCTTCATAAGCAATGGTTTGAGCCATGTCATGTCGTTAAAAAGTGCTCCTACTAGTAC
>WGED01000248.1 GCA_015492915.1 Cyclobacteriaceae bacterium | reverse complement strand
TCCATGTAGAGAGCGGGGCAGTGCTCTCCATCCACAACAGCGGCAAGGCAATAGTGCAAAACGTACTTTATGAAGATATCCGTATAGAGCAAGCAGCACAGAAATTGTTCGATCTGGCCATTTTCCGCTCGAGATTTAGCGAAGACAAACCTGAAACCGAAGCAGAGATCTCGAAGCTCTACCTCCATGGCGCCTGGGACAATGTGATGAAAATACCGCCGGAGGACAGCCTTTTTCATGCGCAATACCGCGGGTGGATCAGGGATATTACCTTCCGCAATATCCGGCTTTTGGACGGGCCGCTTCCTTACTCCATTTTCAATGGATTTGATAAGGATCACCTGGTCGAAAATGTAACCATCGATGGTTTGTGGGTATGCGGACAGAAGATAAAGGATATGAAAAAAGTACGATTTTATAAGAAATTCTCAAAGAACATAATCCTCAGATAATCATGAAAAGACGATCTTTCATCATCAAATCTTCACTCGCCGCCTCCACGCTCTCCTTGAACGCTTTGCCAACTTTGGCTGCTAAAAAGCGCCATTCAGCCAACCGGTACATGCGGCTTGACTCCCACATTCATCTCTATGACGGTGGGGGAAACATCGATATGATCGGGCAGTATTTCAAAGATGCAGGGCTGACGCACGGGCAAGTGATCGTGCGCACCAAGGACTTGCAATGGTTGCCAAAAATGAAAAAAGTGATCGGTCCGGGATTGATCCCGTTTGAGTGGCCGCCGAACCCGCTCGAATTAAAAGTGGAAGAGAGTACTCCCGTGTTGGGATATAAAATTCATCTGCGCAAACCGGTAAATTATGGGCCGGATGGCAAGCCGGTGACAGCGGCAAGCCGTGCACTGGATCCTATTTGTGATGCGGCAGAACAACTGGGGCGGCCTTTCCTTTTTCATTCCGATGCGGACGCTCCCACAATTTGTACCCTTCCACAGATGGCAGACCTGGCGCAGCGACATCCGGGTACGGCATTTATCGCTGCGCACACAGCGGCATATACCCAGGAATTTCAGGGCGACCCGATCCCGGTAAAGGAGTGGGAAGCCAAACTGCCCGGAGTGCTAAAGCAAAATTTTGAATTGCTGCTCGAGGTAAAAAACCTGTACGCCGACACTGTTTTGCTCGGCAGGGATTATTCCGAAAGAAGCTCAAACCCAAGGTATAAACTTGATCTGATGATCAGAATGGTCGCCGACATGTCTCCGGCCTCCAGAAAAGCGCTGGCAGGTAAGTTTTTCATAGGAACCGACTTTCCGTGGTTTTACAAAAAAGACGATCCCGTTACATATTATGAATATCAGGTCAGATGTATGAAAGAAATATTCGGATCTGATTTTGATGAAACACAAACAACAAAGAACTTTATTGCCATATTGCCCGAAAATTCAAGAGCTCATTATCTGAATGTTTATAAAACAAAATAATCGAAACCATGAAAAAACCAGTATTATTGATAGGCCTGGCAATGCTGTTGGTGCAGAGCAGCTTTCGCGAAACAGACATAAAAAGAACAGTTTCTTTTGAAGTGACCCCCCTCTGGGCCACCTCTCATGAACTGAGCACGCCCGAATCAGTCATTTATGACAAAAAGCGCGATGTCATCTATGTCGCTAATATGGGCGGCAACAATCCCGACAAAAAAGACGGCGACGGGTTTATTGCCAAATTGTCACCGGACGGCAAAATCATAAAACTACGCTGGTCGGATCACCTGAACGACCCGCGCGGCATGGCCATCCTGGGTGATTTTCTGTTTGCCACCGATATCACGGAGATATTGAAAATCGAAATAAACACAGGCAAAGTGGTCGTGCGGTTTCCGGTCAGGGGTGCGAAATTTCTCAATGACATGGATGCGGATGACAAGGGTACGATCTACTTTACGGATATGGCCGACAACAAGGTTTATATGCTTTTCAAAGGAAAAGTCAGGCTTTTGTCGGACAGCCCGGAACTGCAAAGCCCTAACGGCGTTTACTGCGACAATGACCGCTTGCTGGTCGGTTGCAAGGGCTATATGCTGTCCATTGATCCGCCGACGGCAACACTGACACGTTACATCGAAAACACAGGCGGTATCGACGGTCTTGAAAAATACGATATCGGCCGCTATATCATAACCGACTGGTCCGGCACCACTTCTCTCGTGCAGCCGGGAAAAGAAAGGATCGTGCTGCTCGATACCAAAAGCAAAAAGATCAATGCCGCCGATCTCGATTATATTCCTGAAAAGAAAATGATGTTAATCCCGACTTTTTCTGACAACAGGGTGATGGCCTACAGAATCATGGAAAAATAGGCTTTTTCTCATGAATGATGATCATGATACCGGCCATAAAAAAGCCCCGCCGTTTTGGTAATGCGACAGGGCTTTATGAGGATTCGACTATTTTTTATTCCACAGGATTGCCTTCCTTATCCACAAGCAACGCTTTTTCAAATTCCGATTTTAGCGGCCCAAATTGTGTTTTGGCATCACCGGCCACTACATATATCATCTTTTCCGGAATGATGTATTTCTGCGCCAGCGCCTTGTGTTGCTCCAGGGTCATGTTCCTGACGATGTCCTCTTCCTTACGGATATAATCCGGCGGGAAATCATAAGCACCCATGTTGGAGAGTATGTTCAGCTTGGCGCCAAGTGTTTCAAACCTCCGTGCATTTGATTTGATCATTGCGTTCCTGGTAAATTCCAGATCTTCTTCACTGATGCCCTCGCGGTATTTTTGCATGGCCTCCTTAAAAATATTCACGGACTCAAGTGTGGCATTGGTCCGCACACTTGATGACGCCGTAAAAGGTCCCGGGATATTTGATCCGCTGAAATATGTTCTGGCGCCATAGGTATATCCTTTTTCTTCGCGCAGAATCATGTTTACCACACCACTGAAAGACCCTCCTAGCTTATAGTTCATCACCGTTGCGGGATAGTAGTCGGGATCGGTACGCGCCAGTGCCAGGTAGCCGATATTGATTACCGATTGCTTGGCATCGGGAAAGTCAATAAAGTACAACGTTGCTTTCTCAGGCTTTTCTGCCAGCGGATAATCAGGCATGTTTACCTCTTTCGGCTTCCATTTTTCATTCAGGCTGTTGAGCGATGTCAGTGCTTCCTCTTTGGAGATATTTCCTACGATATGAAATCTCGCAACACCAGGCGAGTAATATTTGTCATAAAACGCCTTCAGATCATCGATGGTGATTGATTCGACTGCTTCCACCGAACCGGACAAAGGATAAGCAAAAATATGATCGGTTCCATAAACCAGTTTTCTGAATACTTCAGAAGACACACGATTGGGACTCGCCTCCTTGCGCTTGATGTCGTTGATGGTTTTTGTTTTGATGCGTTCAAATTCCTCCTCATCCCAGCGCGGTTCGAACAGCAATTCTTCAATAATGTCCATTGTTTTGCCGAAATTTCGCGCGAGCGTATTGCCGGATATCGTGATCTGGTCATTGCTTGTGTACATATATATGTTGGAACCGAGCAAATCAATCTCCTCTTCAAGATCTTCCGGTGTTTTGGTGGCCGTGCCTTCCATCATGATATCAGTCATCAGGTTTGCCACACCGATTTTATTCATATCATCGAGCAGATGCCCTCCCTCGAGTACGAGTGTAAATTGTATCAGCGGCAATTCTGTGTTTTCTATACCATACACCCTGATGCCGTTATCCAGCTTGCCTGTCCAGATTTGTGGCAGGTTGAGTCGCGGCAGCGGGCCTGTCTCAGGCTGGATGCTCCTGTCAAAAGCGGAGGGTGTCTGCTTGATCTCTTCCTCTTCGGCTTCTGCAACCTCTTTGCGCTCTTCCTCTCCGATTTTCTCTTCTACCACTTCCGCTTTTTCCGAGCCTTCCACGATCAGGTCGGGTTTGCCCTTCGGTACAAAACTGGTAACGACGTAGGGCTTGTTTTTTATGTATTTCTCATACACCCTCAACACATCTTCTTTGGTCACCTTTCGAATGTTTTCGATATCCTGAGAAATAAAACCCGGGTCTCCCGCAAAAGCATTATACATGGCCAACTGGAACGATTTATACAAAACACTTTGAAGCCCATTGTAAAAATCCGTTTCAAGCCCCGCTTTTACCCTTTCGAGGTCCGTATCGGTGATACCTTCTTTTTCGAACATATCAAAAGCCTCAAAAATCGCATCATTCACATCGTTGAGGCTTACGCCGTCATTGGCAGTGATGACGATGCGAAACATTCCGGCAAGCTGCATCGGTCTGTTGAAAGCGGCGGTGCGTGACGTCAGGTTCTTCTCTTTGACCAACACTTTGTAAAGAGGTGCTTTTTTTCCGTCGGAAAGAATTTTGGCCAGAAAATCAAGCGCATACGCATCGGGCTCATATTGCTTCACAGTGGGCCAAACCATGTTTAGCTGAGCCGTATTGGCAAAATTGTCTTCGTGGTATAGCTTTTTGGTTTCGGCAAGTTTTACATCCGGGGTTTCGATGGGGGGCACATCCGGTCCCCGCTTTATTTCGCCGAAATATTTTTCGATAAGGGCTTTTGCCTGCCCCTCTTCAAAATCTCCGGCGAGCACCAGTGTGGCATTGTTTGGCCCGTAAAAATTATCATAAAATTCCCTTACATCATCCACTGTGGCATTTTTTAGATCTTTCATTTCGCCGATCACTTCCCAATTATAGGGATGCCCTTCCGGAAATATGGCTTTGTTGATCACATACATGGTGTGGCCAAACGGATTGTTATCCACTCGTTGGCGTTTCTCATTGATCACCACTTCCTGCTGATTGGCAAAGGCTGCCCGTGTAATAGTATTTTTGAAAAATCCCATCCGGTCTGATTCCATCCAGAGTATGAGCTCAAGGGCATTTTTAGGCACTATCTCATAGTAGATGGTGCCATCCTGAAATGTGCCGCCGTTAAGTGTGCCGCCGGCATCCTGAATAATCTTAAAGAACTGGTCTTCGCCAATATGTTCGGATTGCTGAAACAGCATATGCTCGAAAAGATGGGCAAAACCTGTCTTGCCGGGATGTTCTCTGTTGGAGCCCACATGATACAGTACTGCCAAAGACACAATGGGATCGGAATGGTCCTGATGGAGAATGACCTGCAGACCATTTTCCAGTTCGTATTTTTTGAAATCGATCGAAAGCTTATCACTTCCTTTTTCTCCGCCCTCTTTAACGCCACATCCTTCAACGACAAACAACAGAGCGACAAATGCGAATAAAAATTGCAGTTTTTTCATGGTGAATAAATTTTGATTCAAAATCCTGATTGATAATACAATTAGTTAATGTTTGCTGATATACGGAATAAAAATTACATGAACGGCGCCCTAAGCTCTTACTGTTTCACTGAAAATAATTAAGCCAGAATTTTTCTGCCTCGAAAAAAGAGGCCGAATCTCATGAGAATTTATTGATCTTCAATCCTGGTAATCTTGCCAAGGCCGGTCACTTCACGTTCAATGATGTTCGGATTGCCTTTGAATTTAATGCCACCGATACCTGTTATAGAAGCTTCAAGCGTTTCGGTAGCCCATACTTCTCCGCCGCCTATCCCCGATACATTTAATTTACAGTTTTTAGTCTCCAGTTCAAGGGCATTGAGCATCCCCGCCCCACTGAGTTGCCCTTCCATTGTTTCGGCCCTGCCCGATAAAGAAATAAGACCTGCCCCCGACAGCCTTACTTCAACCTGATCAACATCGAGTTCAAGGTCGATCGAGCCGCTGCCAGAAAGACCGACGGTCAAATCTTCTGTCCGGAGCGGTTCTCTGTTTATTATCCTGGAAGCACCGGATGACTGGATGCGGTCGATCCGGGCGTAAAATATCTGGATTTTGATGCCATACGAGCTTTTGAGGTTTTGTACATTATTGATGTTGAGCACATCGTTGTACACCTCCACATTGATATAAGGGATCAGGTTTTCATCCGTCTCAATGATGACCAACGGCTTTTTGCCCGGAATCAATTCAACATCATAAATCCCTCCGACATTTAACTGATTGAAATCCTCAACCATGAGTTCGGATGTTTCGATGTTACCATTGCCGCGCTTATAGTTGAACTGACATTGCTGAAGCAAAAGGGGGATGACGAGCAGAAACGCCCCACGGGCAATAATTCCTGACAATTGATTGCCTATCATGGTTAAATTGTTTTGATGTTGAAAAATGCCATTTTCCTCATATAAAGATAAATGTTATCTGCTGAAAAATGATTAATGTTCACTCATTTTTAAAATTGATTGTTAATTACTGATGCATCATATATTTTTGCCCTTCATTTTTTAATTCAAATCATGCAGAGAGATCATAAAGTATTCGACCTCATACAAAAGGAAAATGAGCGTCAGGAAAACGGTATAGAACTTATCGCTTCCGAAAATTTTGCTTCCAGGCAGGTGATGGAGGCAATGGGTACGGTGCTGACCAACAAATACGCTGAAGGCCTTCCGGGAAGGCGCTATTACGGCGGATGTGAAGTAGTAGATGAAATCGAGGATCTGGCGCGCGAAAGAGCAAAGGAGCTTTTTGGTGCAAGCTGGGTAAACGTGCAGCCGCACTCAGGCGCCCAGGCCAATGCGGCCGTCATGCTCGCCGTACTCAAACCGGGAGATACGATCCTGGGTTTCGATCTCTCTCACGGCGGCCACCTGACACACGGCTCACCGGTCAATTTTTCCGGCAAGTTGTACCGACCGTCATTTTACGGCGTTGAAAAGGAGACCGGCATGGTCAATTATGACCATGTCGAAGAGATCGCAAAAAAGGAAAAGCCCAGGCTGATCATCTGCGGCGCCTCTGCTTACAGCCGCGAATGGGACTATGAAAGGCTGAGAGAAATTGCTGACGAAGTGGATGCATTGCTGATGGCCGATATCGCACATCCAGCCGGACTCATCGCCCGGGGACTGCTCGACGATCCGCTGGAATTTTGCCATATCGTGACCACGACTACTCACAAAACATTGAGGGGGCCGCGTGGCGGTATGATTATGATGGGTGATGATTTTGACAATCCTTTCGGACTCAAGACTCCCAAGGGCAATATCAGAAAGATGTCGGCATTGCTCGACTCCGGGGTATTCCCGGGTACGCAGGGAGGCCCGCTCGAGCATGTGATCGCCGCCAAGGCTGTCGCTTTCGGAGAGGCGCTCACCGACGAGTATATGGATTATATCATTCAGGTGAAGAAAAATGCCGCCGTCATGGCCAAAAGGTTTATGGAAAAAGGTTATGACGTCATTTCCGGCGGTACCGATAATCATCTGATGCTCATCGACCTGCGATCAAAAGGTGAGATCACCGGCAAAGAAGCCGAGAACGCATTGATCAAGGCCGACGTCACTATTAACAAAAATATGGTACCTTTCGATACGCGATCGCCGTTTGTTACATCGGGCATCCGTGTAGGTACGGCCGCAGTGACCACCCGGGGCATGAAAGAAAGTGATATGGAAAAGATCGTGGACCTGATCGATGAGGTACTGGCCAATATTGACAATGAAGATAAAATCAGGGATGTAAAGGAATTTGTCAATTCCTGGATGAAGAAATTCCCTCTTTACAAATAAACTATGGAAGAGGAACGCGAAGAACGTTTACCAAAAGGAGAAAAAGAGATGTCGTTTCTGGAGCATCTCGAAGAATTCAGATGGCACATCATCAGGGCTTTGCTGTCAATTGGTGTTTTTGCCATACTCGCTTTTATCTTCAGAGGAGTGATCTGGAACCATGTGATTCTGGCGCCCTCAAGGCCCGACTTCTGGACATATGAGATGTTTTGTCGCCTGGGCAGCCTCACGGGTACGGATTATTTCTGTATTGACGAGTTGCCGTTTATCATCCAGAACAGAAGAATGACCGCTCAGTTTACCATGGCGCTCACTTCAAGTTTTGTGATCGGAATAATCGTTGCTTTTCCATATGTGTTTTGGGAAATATGGCGTTTTGTTGAGCCGGGACTTTACAATCATGAGAAGAAGCTGACTAAAGGAGCTGTGTTCGTTGTAACCTTACTGTTTTTGACTGGCATCATGTTTGGCTACTATATCGTGGCGCCCATCTCCATCAATTTCCTCACACACTTTCAGCTCGACCCGAGCATTCACAACGAAATAGACCTTACGAGCTACGTATCGACGGTGATGATGCTGGTGCTCGCCAGCGGCATTATGTTTCAGTTGCCCGTGGTGGTATTCTTCCTTACAAAAGCAGGAATAATAACTCCTGCAGGGCTTAAGACATACAGAAAACATGCGATTGTGGTGATATTGGTGCTTTCCGCCCTGATCACACCACCCGATGTGATCAGCCAGATTTTAATGTCAATCCCATTGATATTCCTGTATGAGATCAGTATTCTTATCGCCCAGGCCATCAAACGCAAGGAGGACAGGCTGCTGCTCGAAGAGGAAAATGAGAGTAACCAATAATTTCGATCTGCCATGAAAATAGCAATAGGAAGTGATCACGCCGGTTTTCCGTTAAAACAAAAAGTGGCTGCCTGGCTGCCCTCCACAGGTGCGGAGGTAAAAGACTTCGGCGCCTATTCGGAGGAGAGTGTCGATTACCCTGATTTTGCCCATGCAGTTGCCTCGGAAGTGGAAAAGGGAAATTTCGACCTCGGCATACTGATCTGCGGTACCGGTCTGGGTGTTGACATGACTGCCAACAAGCATCAGGGTATCCGGTCGGCACTATGCTGGAACAAAGAGATCGGAAAACTGGCAAAAAGTCATAACAATGCCAACGTAATATGCCTCCCGGGAAGATTCATTTCATTTGATACGGCAAAGGAAATTCTGGAAGCGTTTTTTAACACGGAATTCGAAGGCGGACGCCATCAGAGAAGAATCAATAAAATCAGTTGTTAGACTTCCTTTTATAAAGCCGTCGGGTGACAGCTTTATACTCAGCGCCAAGGCGGGGAATTTTGTAAAATATTTTCGGCGCCAGCTCTATCTCATCAACGATGTATTCGGGCATGTCACTGAGTATGTTTTTATAAATCGCCTCCAGATTGTCGTAATAATCCAGATTGGTAAGCTGACTCTCCGACAAGTACCATTTGAAATAGGGCGTAGCCTGCCTGGAAATCGAATAGGGATTGATGTCGGGCCCGAGCACCAGGGTCTTGTGTCCCTTGTATGGCGGATTGCCGGGGATTTCTTTTACCATTACAGGTTCCAGTTCGGACGTGAACTGAAAAAGACCGTAAGCCATTGCAAAATAAATAAAAAGGGTGCCCACAACATACATTGTGAACGCGAGTTCTGCTTTAAACCTTTTTCTGAATGAGATAAAGAAATGCGTCAGAAAGAAAGCCATCCAGGGTAAAAATAAAATCAACTCATAGCCGTCTCTGTTGGCATACAACACCCATATAAATACCATAATGATAAATGCGAGAAAAATCACCTTTTGTATTCTGATCTGAAAAATTGTAAACCCAAGACCGGATAATGTTTTTAAGGCGGCTATCAGAAAAAATGCAGCGGGCAATGCCAGTGCTTTTGCCATAACTGCAAAACTCAGAAAGTGGTCGGGGTGTGTGTGAAACAATTTATAAAAAAAATTCACATAAAATTCATACGTATGCCCATGCCAGTAATAAGCGAGCCAGATCAGGACACCGGGAATAAAAAGTCCGAAGATCATCAAAAGATACCTGCGCGGAATAGTATTCGTAAAATAGATCAAACCGGCAAAGTGGATGATTACCGTGAAAATCAAAGGTAAATAAAAGAGCGAGGCAATTCCCGTATAAATACCTACGTCGAGCAAATTGGCATCGGTCTTATTCCTTGTGCCGATGTGGGCAAAGAGCCTGTTGCATGCCAGCAACACAAAAGTGAGCCCCATGAGCATTGGTGATAATACGGCGATATTAAAAAACGAGACGCCGAGCAGGCCGTAGAATAATGCGGGCAGATAGTTGTTTTCCTTAATGAGCTTGTGCTGTAAAGTGATGTGATTCAGCAGGGCTATATGAAAGAAAAACACCAGCAGCCCGAGAATCTGAAGTGCCAGCCAGGAGCGCCCGAACAAAAAATCTATACCACGGTACACAAATGCCGAAAGCGGACCTATATCATCCCTGATATCGGCATATAACAACGCCCCCTCATTCATGCGTTCGGCTGTCACCTGCCACGACAGCTCCGGGATTGTCTGCCAGTCTGAAGACAAAAGAAACGGAAGCCGCAGCAGGATCAGCAAAACAAAAATGATGATCAGCCGGTAAGGATCATTTATTCTAAAATAGTTTAACAATAGTATATTTGTTATTATTAAGGCATCAATCGCCAATATAGAAAATAGTCATTTATTAAATTAAATGAGCATGGCAAAATTTAATGGCCGGGGTCGAAGGGCCCTTGTATGATTGAACATAAAAAAATCATTAAAAATTCATAGGAAATGGCAACCACACGTCAGTTGAAGTTTTCGAGAATGTTGCAAAGGGAGCTTGGCGACATTTTTCAGAAGGACCGTAAAGGGTATTTTACAGGCAATCTCATTTCGGTGTCCCATGTTGAGGTGAGCCCTGATTTCACCATTGCTCACATATACCTGAGCATGGTACTCGACCGCGACAAGGAGCAGATGCTGGAAACGGTCAATCTGCACAAGGCGGATATCAAGCGAGCCCTTTCCAAAACCATTGGCAGGACGGTGCGTAAAATTCCCGAGCTGGTCTTTCACCTCGATCTCGGCGCCGAGCATGCACAGAAGATGGATGATCTTTTTAAAAAGCTGAACAAACCTTCAAAGAACGATTAATAAGTAAAATCTTGCATTTACCATTATTCATAGCGCGACGGTATTTTCTCTCCAAAAAGAAGAAGAATTTCATCAATGTGATCTCGGTCATCTCCATGTTCGGCGTGGCCGTGGGTACCATGTCGCTGGTCATTGTGCTCTCTGTATTCAATGGCCTGGAAGATCTCATCCGCCAGCTTAACAGAAGCTTTGATCCGGAACTCAAGGTCGAACCCGCAAGGGGAAAGAGTTTTGAGCTTAAACCTGATTTTCTGGAAGGCATCAGGGCTGTTGATGGAGTGGAGATCGTGACGCAGGTGGTGGAAGATAATGCTTATGCCAAATACAGAAATGACGAAATGGTCGTGAAGCTGAAAGGTGTGGAAAAAAATTTTACCGACCATCACCGGATGGACAAAAACATCGTACAGGGAAGATTTGTCCTTGAAGAAAACGGTATTCCTTATGCCGTAATTGCCCGCGGGGTTCAGACGGCCCTGTCAATCAATCGCCTGGACAATATGTATGCCTTGCAGCTTTTTTATCCGCGCCGTGGTAAAACGAGCGGTCTCAATCCCACTAATCTCACGAATAACAAAGTGATATTGCCTGCAGGCGTGTATGCCATTGAAAAGCAATATGACATGAATTATGTTTTTGTTCCACTCGATTTTGCGGTGAGCCTGCTGGAATACGGCAACCGACGAACATCTCTGGAAATAAAAGTAAAAGACGGCTACAGCATATCATCCGTTAAGGAAAAGATCAAAGAATTTGTTGGTGATAAATTCAAAGTGCTCACCAGCGAGGAATTACATGCCGATTTTTTCAAGGTGCTTAAAATTGAGAAATTATTTGTCTTCCTGATCTTTTCATTTATCCTTGCGATCGCCTCTTTCAATATTTTCTTCTCCCTCACTATGCTGGCAATCGACAAGAAAAAAGACATTGCAGTGCTCACTTCGATGGGAGCGGACAAAAAGCTTATTAAATCCATATTCATTGCTGAAGGCGGGATCATATCACTGCTTGGCGCTTTTGCGGGTTTATTCATTGGGTTGGTAATTTTGCTCATTCAACAGCATTTCGGCATTATTTCCATGGGCATGCAAACCGCAGTGGTTGATGCTTATCCGGTTAAAATTCAAGCACCGGATTTTATTTACACTGGTCTCAGCATCATTCTCATTACACTTGCGGCATCCTACAGGCCCGCTGTACTCGCTTCCAAAACAACCATTCAGGGAAATATTTAATTTAGCTATTGGATTATTTCGAGAAATAATAAATCATCCCTGACCGAAGTTCGTATGAAAAAATGATGATTTTTCATGTCTGTTTTTGTGCACAAGGCCGTTTTGTGACGGAATTAAAAAAATTACTCCGACATTCACTGTATATAATTTCTCCATGAAATTTTTAATTCGCTTACATTTATCTTAGTTTTGTTATAAAAATTAACAGAAAAATAATATTTTTGCCCATTCTTTAATTTTAGTCTAATTTATTTTTAATGTATATCTAACAAATACCTAACGATATGAAAATAGCAGTAGTAGGAACCGGTTATGTCGGACTGGTCACCGGAACATGTTTTTCAGAACTCGGCAATCACGTTACATGTGTTGACATTGATGAAGAAAAGATAAAAGACCTTAACAACCGGAAGATACCGATTTATGAACCGGGTCTGGATATTTTGTTTGAGAGAAACATGAATCACGGTCGGTTAAAATTCACCACCAATCTGGAGGAAGGCGTAAAAGGTGCAAAAGTCATATTTCTCGCGCTGCCTACTCCTCCCGGCGAAGACGGGTCGGCAGACCTCCAGTATGTACTGAAGGTGGCTGATGACCTGGGCCCGCTTTTGGACGATTATACGGTAATTGTTGACAAAAGCACTGTGCCGGTGGGCACTTCCGAGAAAGTCAGAGAACGGATTGCTAATAGCGCTAAGATAGATTTTGATGTGGTTTCCAATCCTGAATTTCTTCGCGAAGGTGTTGCAGTGGAAGATTTTATGAAACCCGACCGTGTGGTGGTCGGCACAACCTCTCTGAAAGCACGCTCCATCATGGATGCCCTATATGCCCCTTTGGTCAGGCAGGGCAATCCGATCATTTTTATGGACGAGCGTTCAGCGGAACTCACAAAATATGCAGCAAACTCATTTCTGGCTACGAAGATCAGCTTCATGAATGAAATTGCCAACCTCTGCGAAAAATTAGGGGCAAACGTGGACGATGTGCGTAAAGGCATCGGACAGGATTCGAGAATCGGTAAGCGATTTTTATTTCCCGGCATCGGTTATGGCGGCAGTTGCTTCCCCAAAGACGTGCAGGCATTATCAAAATCAGCCGTCGATGCAGGATATGATTTTAAGATTCTAAACTCGGTAATGGAAGTCAACAGATCCCAGAAGCTGAAACTGTTTGACAGAATGAAAGAATATTTCGGATCGCTGGAAGGAAGAACCATCGCTATGTGGGGCCTGGCTTTCAAACCCTACACCGACGATATTCGCGAGGCACCGGCATTATACAATATTGATGCGTTGCTTGAAAATGGCGCCAAAGTACAGGCTTATGACCCTGAGGCGATGGAGAATGTTCGAAAAATCTACGGCGACAAAATCAAACTGGTCGATGATGAATACGAAGCATTAAACGGTGCAGATGCTTTACTCATCGTAACGGAATGGCCTGTTTTCCGCCAACCTGAATTTAGCCTGATGGAGAAGAATTTGAAACAAAAAGTTATTTTTGACGGAAGGAATCTGTATCCTGTAAGGCAAATGGAAGAGATGGGATTCACATATTTCAGCATCGGAAGAAAAAAAGTAAATGTCTAAAAAGAAAATACTGATCACGGGAGCTGCAGGATTTCTCGGCTCCCATTTGTGCGACCGCTTTATCAATGAAGGATTCGAGGTGCACGCCATGGACAACCTGATCACAGGTGACCTGAAGAACATAGAGCACCTGTTCAAATTGCGTGAATTCATCTTTTACGAGCATGACGTCTCAAATTTTGTTCACGTGCCCGGGCACCTGGACTACATTCTTCATTTCGCCTCACCGGCCAGCCCGATCGATTACCTTAAAATTCCCATACAGACGCTCAAGGTAGGTTCCCTGGGAACACACAATTTGCTGGGTCTGGCCAAAGAGAAGAAGGCGCGTATCCTCGTAGCTTCAACCTCCGAAGTTTATGGTGATCCGCATGTTCATCCGCAGACGGAAGACTATTGGGGTAATGTGAATCCAGTAGGCCCGCGTGGAGTTTACGACGAGGCAAAGCGTTTTCAGGAAGCCATGACGATGGCCTATCACACTTATCACAAAGTGGAGACGCGCATAGTGAGGATATTCAACACTTACGGCCCGCGCATGCGGCTCAACGACGGCAGGGTGCTGCCTGCCTTCATCGGTCAGGCCTTGCGGGGAGAGGATCTCACTATCTTCGGCGATGGATCACAGACGAGATCTTTCTGCTATGTCGATGATCTCGTGGAAGGAATTTACCGTCTGCTCATGAGCGATTATGCAGGCCCTGTCAATGTTGGTAATCCTGATGAAATCACGATCAAAGAATTTGCCGAAGAGATCATCAAGCTGACGGGCACCAAACAAAAAGTAATTTACAAACCCCTGCCGGTCGATGATCCCACACAACGGCAACCCGACATAGCCCTGGCTAAAAAGCTGCTGGGTTGGGAACCAAAGGTGTCTCGTGCCGAAGGGCTCAAGATCACTTACGAATATTTCAAATCATTGCCGAAAGAAAGCCTTTATAAGAAAGAGCACAACAAGTTTGAACGATACATCAAAAAGTAAAATGAAAAAAATATTAATTACGGGTGGCGCCGGCTTCATAGGCTCACATGTCGTCCGGCTATTCGTCAATAAATACCCGGATTATCATATATACAATCTCGACAAACTGACCTATGCAGGTAACTTGGAGAACCTGAAAGACATTGAAGATGCCCCGAATTATACTTTCATAAAGGGAGACATCGTAGATGAGAAATTTATCAACGAGCTGTTTGCCAAAAATGAGTTCGATGCTGTTATTCATCTTGCAGCAGAATCGCATGTCGACCGGTCCATCACCAACCCTATGGAGTTTATCTATACCAATGTGGTGGGGACCGTCAATCTGCTGAACGCAGCCAGGTTCGTCTGGAAAGACGATTTCAGTGATAAGCTGTTTTATCATGTCTCAACTGACGAGGTGTACGGCTCTCTGGATGAAGGTGGTTTTTTCCTTGAAACGACACCTTATGATCCCCAATCGCCATATTCTGCCTCTAAAGCGAGCAGCGATCACTTTGTGCGCGCTTACCATAACACTTACGGTATTCCTGTTGTAATCACGAACTGTTCGAATAATTACGGACCGAACCAGTTCCCTGAAAAGCTGATCCCTTTATTTATCAATAACATTTTAAATAAAAAGCCTCTGCCCGTGTACGGCAAAGGCGAAAATGTGCGTGACTGGCTTTATGTCGTCGATCACGCCAGAGCTATCGACGTGGTTTTCCATAAAGGCAAAACGGGAGAGACATACAATATCGGCGGATTCAACGAATGGAAAAACATCGATCTCATCAAAGTGTTGTGCAAAACGGTGGACGAAAAACTCGGCAATCCTCCGGGCACTTCGGAAACTTTGATTACTTACGTAAAAGACCGGGCGGGGCATGATTTGCGGTATGCCATCGATGCCACCAAAATCATGAATGAACTGGGCTGGAAGCCGTCATTACAATTTGAAGAAGGCATTTCAAAAACCGTGGACTGGTACCTCGAAAACAAAGAATGGCTCGACAATGTGACATCCGGCGCATACCAGGATTATTATGAAAAGCAATACCGGACAAGGTAATACCCTCCCCGACCCGGGGGAGAAAAAAATAGTCGAAAATTCATGGATTTTAATTCTATAGCTGGATAAAGAAAAACTATCATGAAAGGAATAATATTAGCCGGAGGTTCAGGTACACGCCTCCATCCACTCACGCTGGCACAGAGCAAGCAGCTTTTGCCTGTCTATGACAAACCGATGATTTATTACCCCTTATCCACTCTGATGCAGGCCGGCATACGGGAGATTCTCATCATTTCCACGCCACACGACACACCCAGTTTTCAGAAATTACTGGGTGACGGCAAAAACCTCGGTTGTGAGTTCTCGTATGCTGTACAGGAAATCCCGAACGGGCTGGCCCAGGCCTTCGTCATCGGCGAGTCTTTCATCGGAAATGACAAAGTAGCACTGATATTGGGTGACAATATTTTTTACGGCAGTACAATGCCCGAACTTCTCAGATCAAACAATGATCCTGACGGAGGCGTTGTATTCGCTTACCATGTCAATGACCCGGCAAGATATGGTGTAGTGGAATTTGATGAAAATCATCATGCCATTTCCATCGAAGAAAAACCCGCACATCCGAAATCCAATTATGCCGTGCCGGGTCTGTATTTCTATGATAATGATGTGATTTCCATAGCCAAATCGCTGAAACCCAGCAAGCGGGGCGAATATGAAATCACGGATGTGAACAAAGAATACCTTCGCCGCGGCAAGCTGAAAGTGGGCATTCTCGACAGGGGTACGGCCTGGCTCGATACCGGTACTTTCACATCACTCATGCAGGCGGGTACCTTCGTGCAGGTGATCGAAGAACGCCAGGGCCTGAAAATCGGATGCATAGAAGAAACGGCGTTCAGAATGAACTTCATTAACGCCGAACAACTTAAATCTCTTGCAAAGCCGCTTGCTAAAAGCGGATATGGCGAGTACCTGACAGGATTGCTTGAAATTTAGGCTATTTTTGAGGGAGGCGAATAATAAAGGAGGTACCGGGCTTTCCGTTTCTGTTCAAAGTGATTTCGCCATTAAGTTTTTCTATGAAAAAACGGGCATTATAGAGCCCGAGACCGAGCGAACCCTCACCACCGGTAGCCACCGAAGAGGCTTTTTTAAATTTTTCAAACAACAGATGTTCCTCATTTTGTTTGATTCCTTCACCCATATCCTGGATTTCAATTAAAATATCCTTGTTCTTTTGCTGAAGGCTAACAATTATATCTTTACCGTTTTTCGAAAATTTTACTGCGTTTGACAGCACATTTTCCAGCACCCGCTGCAATAAATACTCATCAGTGTCGGTCATGATTGCATCAGGTGGCAATTCTGTGATTAAGTTCAGTTTTTTCAATTCGATCTGTTTGGAATAAGAGCGAATGGCTTTGTAGATCGTATTGATAAGATCAAATTCATGCGCATCCACTTGTATGCGTCCTGCATCTATTTCCCTCATATCGCGAAGATTCTGAATCATTTCCAGACCACTCAGAATGGAAAAATACATGGAATCGATATATTCTTTTTGCTGCTCGGTAGCGCCCTCACTTTCAAGTTCGAAGAGATGAAGCAAAGCAAAAACACGATTGAAAGGTGATCGGATATCGTGATTGATGAGCTTTAACAAAAAGTACTTTTCATCTTTTAATTGCTCGATCTCCGATTTTAACTGGTTGATGTCCATGAAGGAAATATTTAAAATTTCATATTAAAAATGACACAGAATTATATACTTTCCAATAGAATGGCCTTTTTGTTTAATCATGAATTTTAGATAGTTTTGTTTCCCTTTTCCCGTATATCAAATTTTTACAGCAAAAATGCACGAGAAAGCATTAAAAGAACTTAGAAAAAAAGTCGATGAACTGGACGACAAACTCATCGAAATACTTAATGAGCGTATCTCTGTCATAAAAGAGATCGGAAAACTGAAACGGTCGAGCAAGACAGCCATTTACAGACCCGAACGGGAAAAAAGCATCATTGACAGGTTATACAAAAATCATAAAGGCGCCTTAACCAAAGCAGCCATTGAGGCGATTTTCCTTGAAATATTTGCCATCAGCCGCAACTTCGAACTACCTGAACTCGTCGCTTATCTTGGCCCTGAGGGCAGCTTTACCCATCAGGCTGCAGAGAGCAGGTTTGGGGCGATGAGCGAGTATCTCGCCCTCGATTCTATCAGTTCGGTGTTTGAAGCAATAGATACCAACCGCGCAAGATTTGGTGTAGTACCACTGGAAAATAACCAGGAAGGTGTGGTAAGCGAGACCATCGACCTGCTGGGACAACTCGATATTCAGATCACCGCCGAAATCCCATTGCCCATACATTTTGCTTTCGGTACAAAATGCGAGAAACTGAGCGATGTAAAGAGAATTTATTCAAAAGACATCGGCTTCAAGCAATGTCGTAAATTCCTCCGCGAGTCATTCAATGGCGCCAAAGTGGAATATGTCCCTGTAAATTCAACATCGAAAGCAGCGAAGATAGCAGCGGAAGAAGAGGGAAGCGCAGCGCTGTGCTCGCACATTGCCGCGCGCATGCATAATCTACCTATCTTGTTTGACAATGTGGAGGATTCAACAGACAATTTTACCCGTTTTCTCATCATCAGTAAGAATATTAAAAACCAACTGAGCGGCAATGACAAAACCAGTCTTTTGGCCAGAACATCTGACAAACCTGGCAGCCTGATGATGTTGTTGCAGGATTTTTACAAGGCAGGCATCAACATGACAAAGCTTGAAAGCCGCCCGGCAAAAAGAGGGAAAACTTTCAAATATTATTTCTACATCGACATTGACGGTCATATCGACGACCCGCACATTGCCGAAGTAGTAGAGAAGCACAAGAAAAATATCAAATGGCTCGGCAGCTATGTGAAGATGTGCTAACCGTTAATTTGTGCTTTTTTCATTTCCGTTGTTATTTTATCCTCTGTCGTTGCGTTTTCTGCTTTTGCCTTTTCTTCCTGTTTTCAGCGTTGGGACACCCAAATCTAAAAATAATCGGCCTTATCCGGCTCTATTGGCCCCTTTTGAAAAATGTGCGGAAAACAGGACATCAAATGGCTCAGCAGCTATGTGAAGATGTGCTAACCGTTAATTTGTGCTTTTTTCATTTCCGTTGTTATTTTTATCCTCTGTCGTTGCGTTTTCTGCTTTTGCCTTTTCTTTTTTGCTTCCGATAAACGGCATGCGCTTGAATGGTTTTGTCCTGTCAAAGAGATAGCGGTATGTCTTGTGGATCTTGACCCTGTCACCGCCGACCTGCTCTACGAGGTGAATCATCCTCAGATTAAAATCACCGATCCAGTTCATTTCAAAATCCTCATAGCGGGTATAATCTCCCTGCACCCTTCTTCTGACCGACTCGACAATGGCCCCGTCAACGCCTTTGCCCTGATGTTCAGGTACGATGCCGAATATGGTGCCGAACATCTTTTTATTGGTCTTTCTCCATTTATGATAAAGAAATTTAAGCTTGCCCACCAGGTTCATCTTGCCGTTTACATGTTTGAATATCTGATTCACTTCAGGCAGCATGATGAAAAAAGCGATCGGTTTGTCTTCATAAAAACCGAACCACATGATTTTTTCATCAATAATCGGCTTCATCTGCTTCATCAGGTGTTTAGCCATTGACAGCGGTAGTTTGGGCACCCCTTTGTGGCTCGCCCAGGCTTTGTTGTAAATTTCATGAAAGTACTCCGTAAACTTATCGATTTCTTTCAGCCTGATGTGCCGAAACGAATATTTCGGATTTTTGAATATCCTGTCCGCCTTCTCCATCAACCGCGGGCTGATGGGCTCCATCACCTTGCGGCCATAAGTAAACTGCTCGAAATATGTTTTGAATCCATAGGATTCGAACAACTCCCGATAGTAGGGAAAATTGTAGTTGCAGGTGTAATTTGGATCTTTGTCAAAGCCTTTGACGAGCAGCCCCCACCACTTATCGCGGTCGCCGAAGTTGATGGGGCCGTCCATGGCTTCCATACCTCGTTCGGCAAGCCAGTTCTTGCAGGCGTCAAACAGCATGAAGGCAGCCTTTTTGTCATTGATGCACTCGAAATAACCCATACCGCCGGTGGGCTGGTCGTTGTCCTTGCGAGCCGTCCTTTCGTCCACAAAAGCCGCCACCCTGCCAATGGTTTGACCGTTGCCGTCTTTTAGTATCCACCTGATCAGATCGCCATGGCGGAAATATTTGTTCTTCTCCCTGTCAAAGATCTTGTTGATATCGTCATCGAGCGGCCTGATCCAGTGTTCCTCGTTTTTATAAAGGTGCACGGGCAGCATCAGAAATTCTTTGGCGGTTTTTTTATCTTTTACTTTAACAAGTTCCATATCATGGGATTTTAATGATTATTTTCCTTCATTATTCCGCTACGACGGTATAAAGGCCGTAAATTTACAATGCTTTTTAGTCAGCACACAAAAAATTGGCATTAATTCAAAACCACCCCGATAGGCATTGAAATGAAATATTGCTAAATTCGGTCAGAAAAACCTTTCAAATGCAAAAATTATGAATGAACAAAGAAGAAAATTCCTGAAAAATAGCGGCAAAGGGCTGTTGAGCCTTTCCGCCTTATCGGCGATCCCTTTTGCGGGCTGGAGCCGCGAACTGCTTGAGGCTGAGCCGAAACTGTTCTTTAAAATATCGCTTGCCGAATGGTCGTTGCACAGGACGCTGTTCTCAGGAAAGCTGACCAACCTCGATTTTCCGGCCAAGGCGAAAAATGATTTCGGCATCCATGCCGTGGAATATGTCAACCAGTTTTTCAAGGACAAGGCACGCGACGAAGCTTATCTGAAGGAGCTGAAAACGCGCACCTCTGACCTGGGTGTCACCAACGTGCTCATAATGATCGACGGCGAAGGCCCTCTCGCCGAAATCGATGACAAAAAACGAACACAAGCCATAGAAAATCATTACAAATGGGTGGAGGCCGCCAAATTTCTCGGGTGTCATTCCATCCGCGTCAATGCGCGTACCTCATCGAAGGATCCTAAAGAAGCCAAAACCGCCGCCGTTGACGGGTTGAGCAGGCTTACGGAGTTTGCAGAGCCCTACGGCATCAACATCATTGTCGAGAACCACGGTGGCTTTTCATCAAACGGCCAGTGGCTGTCGAGTGTGATGAAGCAGGTGAACAAGCCCACATGCGGTACGCTGCCCGACTTCGGCAATTTCTGCATCAGACGCGGCCCGGAAGGCTGCGCCGAGGAGTATGACAGGTACAAGGGCGTAGCCGAACTGATGCCCTACGCCAAAGGTGTGAGCGCCAAGACGAATGCTTTCAAGGAAAACGGCGACGAGGTGAACATGGATTACATGCGACTGATGAAGATCGTAAAGGATGCGGGCTACACGGGCCATGTGGGCATTGAGTCCGAATCGAAGATCGATGAGGACAAGGCCGTGATGCTGACCAAGGCCCTGCTTATCAAAGTGGGCAAGGCACTTTCGTAAATAGCTTGAAATTCATATCAAACCAATCCCGCTTTTGCGGGATTTTTAATTTCTGGAAAAACAATAATCGATAGTCCCCGGATTCTGGCCCTGACAGAATTCCGGGGCCTCCTTCGAATTGCAAGGATGCTTCCATGAGAAAACGGCCATTTTTTCATGGTTGGTGCAACCCCTACCCCAATGCGCGCTGGGTCCCTTTAGGGGACAAAGGGGTGTGCGACGGGAATAATAATCATTTCTTCATAGATATTCATTACTCCCCCTCAGGAGGTCCCGGCACGTGGGCCGGAAACTATGGTATTTTTTAGTTTATCAGAATAATAAAACAAAAAGTGACGATCCCTGCGCCTGTCGCAGGCCCTCCCTCAGTCTGCCAGGATGCTTCCATGAGAAAATCACCATTTTTTCATGCCGCCATCCATCGTGCGGGGCAAATAAAATTTGGAAATTCCCGCCGAATGCCCTATCATTGCACTCCCAAGTCAATTAGATCGTAATTGATTTATACAGAAGGGTGGAGAGACAGGCTCTGTGAAACCCTGGCAACCTGGCGGCAAATGCCAAGGTGCCAATTCCTGATTTCGCTGTGGTTGTTCGCGCGAAAGAATATAAATTGATAGCACAATGAAAAATTATCATCTTCTTTTCATCTCTTCACGGGTCGGCGTATCATACGACCGTCTTCCTTCCGTCAATAACATAAGGCCTTTCGGACTCGGTGTTATGTGCATGTAATACTGCCGGGCGGTACAGCCTCTCACATGCTGCCGGGCTAAGAGTGACCCTGCACTCAATCAGGTGTTTGCTGAGAACCAAAACGATTCATGAACTATAACTAATAATCATTATGTCAGATTACAGATTTGAAACACTACAGTTGCACGCGGGTCAGGAGCCTGACCCTGCCACAGGCGCCCGTGCGGTGCCGATTTATCAGACCACTTCATTCGTATTCAAAGATTCCGAGCACGGCGCCAACCTGTTCGCGCTCAAGGAATTCGGAAATATTTATACCCGTATCATGAACCCCACGACCGATGTGCTCGAAAAGCGTATCGCAGCGCTCGAGGGCGGGGTGGCAGCCCTGGCGGTGTCATCGGGGCAGGCGGCGCAGTTCATCGCGTTGTCCAACGTCCTGCAGGCAGGCGAGAATTTCGTCACCACCAGCCATCTGTACGGCGGCACTTTCAATCAGTTCAAGGTGCAGTTCAAACGCATAGGGCTTGAGGCACGCTTTGCCAAAGAAGATACCATAGAGGAGTTCGAAAAGCTGATCGATGACAAAACGAAAGCCGTTTATCTCGAAACCATGGGTAATCCTGAGTTCAATGTGCCTGATTTTGAGGCTTTTGCGGCACTTGCACAAAAATATGACATCCCGCTCATTGTTGACAATACTTTTGGCGCAGCAGGATATATCGGCAGGCCCATCGAGTACGGCGCTAACATCGTGGTGCAGTCAACCACCAAATGGGTCGGCGGCCACGGCACCAGCATCGGCGGCGTCATCGTGGACGGGGGCAACTTCAACTGGGCCAACGGTAAATTCCCGCAATTCACCGAGCCTTCGGAAGGGTATCACGGTCTGAAATTCTGGGAGACCTTCGGCGAGGGCAATCCGCTCGGCCTGCCCAACATCGCCTTCATCATCAGGGCCAGGGTGGAAGGACTGCGTGATTACGGCCCGTGCATGAGCCCGTTCAATGCCTTCCTCTTCCTCCAGGGGCTGGAAACCTTGTCCCTTCGCGTTGACCGCACGGTGGACAATGCGCTGAGGCTGGCCGAATGGCTCGAAAATCATGAGCATGTGGAGAACGTAAACTATCCCGGGCTGAAATCGAGTAAATATCATGAGACAGCGAAAAAATATCTGAAGCATGGTTTCGGGGGCGTGCTCACCTTCATCATCAAGGGGGGCAGAGAGAATGCCGCGAGATTTGTGGATTCACTCAGGCTGGTAAGCCACCTGGCTAATGTGGGCGACGCCAAGACGCTGATCATCCACCCGGCATCGACCACGCACCAGCAACTGACGGACGAGGAGCAGCTCGCTTCCGGCGTGCAACCGGCGCAGCTCAGGGTATCTGTCGGCTATGAGCATATTGAGGACATCAAGGCCGATTTTACGCAGGCATTTGACAAAGTGTTCAAGCCTGACACGGTCTCGGTTTAGATATGTATTAAGCCTAAACCCTCCAGGGGTTTCAAACCTTTGGAGGATTGGTTGTTGTGATAAAAAACACTGAAAATGGTAACAAACAAAGTCTATCATTATAAAAAGCGGTTTGAGCTGGAATCGGGTGAGTATCTGTCTGAGCTTCAGCTTTTTTACACCACCTACGGCAAGCTGAACGAGGATAGGAGCAACGTGATATGGGTTTGTCATGCTTTTTCGGGCAATTCGGATTTTACCGAATGGTGGGGCGGCCTGTTTGGTGAGGGGAGGCTCTATGACCCTGAAAAGCATTTCGTCGTCTGTGTGAACATGCCAGGCGGATGCTACGGCTCCACTGGGCCCTTGTCGGAAAATCCCGAAACGGGAAAGCCGTATTATCATGATTTTCCATTACTGACCAACAAAGACATGGTGCGCAGCTACGACCTCGTTCGCCGACATCTGGGGATTGACCGCATCCACACCGTGATCGGCTGCTCGATGGGCGGCCAGCAGGCCATCGAATGGGCAGTCATGGACCCTGACAGGTTTGACCATCTCGTGGCCATCGGCGCCAATGCCAAGCATTCGCCATGGGCCATTGCCTTCAATGAGACACAGCGCATGGCCATCGAAGCTGATCAGACATGGAAAGAAGACCGCGACGACGCGGGGCTCGGAGGCATGAAGGCCGCGAGGGCTGTGGGCCTGCTTTCGTACAGAAATTATGTGTGCTATGAGATTAAGCAGCACGAGACCTCCGATGAGGTTTTCGATAATTTCAAGGCATCCTCCTACCAGCAGTATCAGGGACTGAAGATGCAGAAGCGCTTCAATGCTTTCTCCTACTGGGTCATCTCCAAAGCGATGGACACGCAGAATGTAGGACGAAACCGCGGCGGCGTGATCAACGCGCTCAAGCGGATCAAGGCGCGCAGTCTGTTCCTGGGCATCGACAACGACATCCTCTTTCCCGTTACCGAACAGAAATTCCTCGCGCGTCATGTGCCGGATGCTGTGTTCGATGAGATCGACTCCTATTACGGTCATGACGGCTTCCTGCTCGAGTTCGAAAAGCTTACGGAGGCTATCGGCAGGTTTTATGAGGAGACACAGGCCAAGAAAAGGTCAGCCTGAGGGAATAGGCGTGAAAATCGTGCTTTTTCCATGAGAAAAAGACTATTTTTGGGGCGATTCAGTTTGCCACTATATTCGCCGACTATGAAATTATCTGAAAAAACCGCCCCAAAGATCTATGAAGAAAAGCATCTTTTCACTTATCGCCGTTTCCCTGTCACTTTCGTGAAAGGGCAGGACACGAGAGTCTGGGATACCGAAGGAAAAGAATACATCGATGCACTCGCAGGCATTGCCGTCAACAATACGGGCCATTGCCATCCGAAGGTGGTACGAGCCATCCGGGAGCAGGCTGCCACGCTCATCCATATTTCCAACCTCTACCACAATATACCACAGAGTGCGCTAGCCAAACTGCTCACCGAAGTGTCGGGCATGGATCGTGTCTTTTTCTGCAATTCGGGACTCGAGGCCAACGAAGGTGCGCTGAAATTTGCGAGGAAATATGGAGATAAGAAGGGCAAAAAAGGGCCTGTCGTCTATTTTTCGGGTTGTTTTCACGGGCGCTCCGTCGCCACCATTGCCATGGGAAAAGAGGCATTTCAGCGGGGCTTCGGTCCTTTACCGAAAGGCTTCCTGCAGTTGTCCTACAATAACACGGATGCCCTGGATAAGATACCCCATGACGCCAAAGCTGTTTTTGTGGAGTGTGTGCAGGGCGAAGGGGGTATCAACATCGGTGAAGATGTATTTATAAAGAAACTCCATGAGATTTGTGTAAAAAATGACATCCTGCTGGTGGTGGACGATATACAGGCTGGCATGGGGCGCACGGGGAAGTTGTTCTCTTACGAGCACTACGGTATTGAACCGGACATCATCACATTGGCCAAAGGGTTGGGTGCCGGCGTGCCCATCGGCGCCATCCTGATGAAGCAGAAGGTCGCCGATGCCATATCGCCCGGCGACCACGGCTCCACCTTCGGAGGCAACCCGCTTGCATGTGCGGCTGCCCTGGCTAGTTTGGAAGTGATCCTTGAGGAAAATCTGGTTGCCAATGCTGCTGAAACGGGGTCGTGGCTTTTGTCCCGGCTTCATGAGATGGCGAAGGAATTTGACGACATCAGGGATGTCCGGGGTCTGGGTCTGATGATAGGGATAGAGTTTGAAG
>WGED01000247.1 GCA_015492915.1 Cyclobacteriaceae bacterium | reverse complement strand
TTAGAAAACCACATGTCCAACAGCGTTTTTTTTAGACTTTTTCATCTACAAAAAAAGTTTACAGAAAGCCTTTTCTGCAAACCCCTTGTATCTTAATGATTACCAGTAACTTATACGGGTTTTACCAACTATTTTTGAACATTATACCCAATTTTTTAAGCCCTTAGATTCTGGCTATGGGAATATTGCGATTTTTTATCGTAAATAACAGAGAATCAATCTCTTGCCTCGTGAGTTGCAGGCTCTATGTGAGTAATGCAGGTTAATTCCCGGCAAAAAAAGCTTCAATTTTTTCACACACATATTTTATGTCCTCTTCCGTCAGTCCCGGGAAGTTGGGGAGACTCAGTTCCTGATCGCAGACTTTTTCCGCTATGGGAAATTGGCCTTTTTTGTGTCCGAGAAAGCTGAGGGCGGGGTGGAGGTGGATGGGTGTATCGTAGTGAATGCCCGTCTGAATGCCATGAGTTTGAAGCCATTTTTTTAATTCATCCCTACGGGAGGTCACGACAGGGAAGATATGCCTGACATTCGTACCGTTTTCTGATGTTGCCTGCAATTGTATCTCGTCGATATTTTTCAGGTATTTTTCATAGAGAGCGGCGATTTCCATCCTTTCTTCATTCCATCTGCGGAGGTGCGGCAATTTTACAGAGAGCAACCTAGCCTGAAGTTCATCGAGGCGGCTGTTGATACCGGGCACGGCAAAGATGCCTGTTTCATCCTTCCCATAGTTCCGGATCATTCTTGCTTTTTCAGCAAGTTCATCCGAGTTGGTGGTCACCATGCCGCCGTCCCCGAAAGCGCCTATATTTTTACCCGGGTAAAAGCTCGTCGCATTCATAATACCCATGCTGCCGGTCGGTTTGCCCTGGTAGCGGGCATCCTGCGCCTGGGCATTGTCTTCTATGAGAAAAAGGCTATTTTTTTGCGCGATTTCCATGAGAGGGCCCATGTCGGCCACATTACCGTAAAGGTGCACGGGAATGATGGCTTTGGTTTTTTCAGTGATGAGGTCCTCAGTTGTTTTTGGTGAGAGCGTGAATGTATTCTCATCAACATCCCCAAGAACCGGCTTCGCCCCGACATTGAGCACAGCAAGTGCCGTGGCAATGAACGTGTGCGCCGGCACGATGACCTCATCGCTTTTGCCAATTCCAAGACATTTAAGTGCGATCCACAGGGCATCGTATCCGTTGCCTATCCCAATGGCATGTTTCACCTCATTGAATTCCGCATATTCCTCTTCAAATTTTTTGAGCCCGGAACCGAGGATATAAAACTGATCGTCATAAAACCTTCTAAATTCTTCGATCATCCTTTGTTTCAAAGGAGGATGTATATGCTGGAATGGGATGTATTTAATGGTTTTCATTCGATCACTGTTTTATGTCTTTTTTTCGTCTCTGATCACGCCGATTTGCGAAATTAACACTTTTAGTCTTTACCCGTTTCAGGAAAGGGTATTGGGTTATCTTTATCACAGACGTTTTATTCAATTAATTTTTTCCTCATATTGGAATTGCTAAAATAACATCATTAGCTCAGATGCTCATAAAAATTATTTTTAGAATGCTTTTTTCATGAAATTTATGCCATTTCTGATTTAGTAAACTTGTCCATGAAGCGATTATTGAAAAGGATATACTCGACTTACAGCCTGGCGATATTTGGCCTTGTGTTCATTCTGGAGTTGCCGTTGTTTGCCCTGCTAATTCATACGGGCAACAAGCGCCACCCGTTAGTGTTCACATTGCACAGGATATGGGCATGGCTTTTTTATGCTTTTTCCTTTATTCCAATTAAGAGGATATATTCGGACAAGCTGGATTTTAAAAAACAATACATCTTTTGCTCCAACCACTTTTCTTATCTCGATATTCCCGCAATCGGGATCAATAAAATAAGGCCTGTTTTCATGGGCAAGCATTCGCTCGGTAAAATCCCTTTGTTTGGCTACATGTACCGCAATATTCACATTACGCTCGATCGCAATCGTCTGAAAAGTATGTACAATGCACTCGAAAGAGGCGGGCGCGAGTTGGATGCGGGGCATAATCTTGCCATTTTCCCGGAAGGGGGTATCATGAGTAAGAACCCACCTCAAATGGCTAAATTCAGGGACGGGGCTTTCAGGCTGGCCATAGAAAAACAAGTGCCAATCGTACCTGTCACCATTCCGTACAACTGGATATTACTGCCCGATGACGGCAAGCTGCTGCTGAACCGGTGCAAAAATATGATCATTTTTCATGACCCTGTCGAAACCAAAGGCATGACAATGGATGATCTCGACAGCCTGAAGCAATATGTTTATGATATTATCGATAAAGAGCTGAAAAAACGCAATGACATTGAGGGATAAATTGTGCTGTTCAAAGACACAGGTATCACACTTTTGTCAGCGTATTCTCATCAGTGTGGTCCATTTTGCGCCCATAAATATCCAGCGCCGTTGTCTGTGAGTATGAAAGCTCCGTTTGACTGACAGTCAGTTTTTGTGTGAATTCCAGTGTCTTTGCATTTCGCAACATAAAGTCGGTTTGCACGATCCCTGAATCCTTGCCGGCTTTTACTTCGAATGTGGCTTTTTTGTCATTCCATTGCGCATCGTGCAGTTTTCCGGTGGTCAGCACAGCCATACCACGTGGAATTGTAAAGGAATGCATGATTGTTTTATTCTCTTTATCCCACAACCAGTAGCCAACCTGATCATGAATTATCTCATCGTTTGATTTTCTTTTCACAATCAGATGATAGCGGGCTATGGCCAGCACCTGCGTAGCCGCATTGTCCAGGTCACCGCCCCTTTCAAAAATTATTGTTTCGTAGTAAGGACTTGTCTCGTCGTCATCGGGCTCGGGTGACACATCTGTGCCTTTATCTCCTTTCCAGGTACCGAACAGAAGCTCCAAAGGTCCGTAATCTGCTGTATTTTCGTTAGCCATTGAGATTTAAGTTTAATGCTGGTCAAGTTATTAAAAAATCGGATTTTTGCTGTGCCGAACTACCATTTCAACAAAGGAAATCAGTCAATAATTCATTTGATTTTATTTTGATCAATGGAAGAAAATTTTTTATAAAAAAACCTCCACCTGAATGAGATGGAGGACTTTGTTAATTTTGTATTTGATAGTTCAGTAAATAATGTTTTGATGCAGATAGTAAACAGTCTGCGTCAGTTATTTTACATCAACGATTACTTCATGAATTTCTCCCGTAAATCGCGTCTCTGCGGGGCCATAACCAATGCCCAGGGCTACAGGGGTTTGATTGTCGAGGCCGACATCGGCCGTCTCATCGGCCGAGAAAATATTCGGTTGCGTCTTCTCGACACGGCCTTCAGCAACAGCATTTCCATTTACATAAATAATTGCCTTGCCTCCTTTGCCGAGGCCGCCACCGTCATAGGCAAAATCGACTTTGATCGTCACGAGACCTGCCGGCAGTTTTTTCTTTGAGGCGATGACATATCGGTGCAGCCCCAACCAGTTATACACGAAAGCCGGTTTGCTGTTTTTCATATAAACAGACCATCCGCCAAATCTGCCACCCTGTGAAAGAATGGCTCCGCTGGCGCCTTTTTTCGGAATATTCAGCCTTGCGGTGACGGAAAATGACCTGTTTTTTATATTGATGAATGTGTTTTCCATCATACCCTCCATGCCTTCATAAAGCTTAAGTGATTTTCGATCTCCCAGCAAGTCAGGACGACCTGCCAGCGCAGCATTGGTCCTTTCAATTGTACGGTCATCGATGGGCAATACATGATAAATCTGTGCTTGCCACATAAACAAACTTTCCATTTCTTTGAGCTTTTCAGGATATTTTTCAGCCAGATCATTTGTCAGGCTGAAATCCTCAGGCACATAGTAGAGTTCCCATTTGTCTGATTCAAGTGGCGGCAGATTGCTCGTTTGCCATGGTGCCCTGTGGATTGTACGTGCAAACCATCCATTGTTGTAAATCGCCCTGTTGCCGAACATCTCAAAGTATTGAATCTCATGTCTTTCAGCAGCATTGGCATCGTTGAAGGTGTAAGCTATGCTCGTCCCTTCCATGGGGATTTGCGGAGTGCCGTTTACAATCTTGGGTTCCGGCAAACCGGCCACCTCCAGCACTGTCGGAGCTATATCAATGACATGCGAAAATTGTGTGCGGAGGCCGTTCTTTTCTTTGATGCCTTTGGGATAATGGATAATAAGCCCGTTGCGTGTGCCGCCGAAGTCGGAAGCAACCTGCTTGGTCCATTTAAACGGTGAATCAAAGGCTACGGCCCATCCTGCAGCCATATGCGGAAAAGTGCTCGGGTCCCCCCATTTGTCGATCAAGGGGAGCAGGTCTTCCACCTTCTCTTCCACACCGTTGAAATAAGTCATCTCATTGTACATTCCAACGAAACCGCCTTCAGCGCTCGTGCCATTGTCTCCCGCTATGAATATGAATAAAGTATTATCCAGTTCGCCAATCTCATCAATGGCATCCAGCAATCGACCGACTTCATAATCAGTCATTTCCATGAATCCGGCAAACACTTCGGCCTGGCGGGCAAACAACCTTTTCTCATCCGCCGACAGCTTGTCCCAATCCTTTATATCTTCAGGTTTGGGTGCCAGTTTTGTGTCTTTGGGAATAATGCCCATTTCTTTTTGCTTTTTGAAGGTCTCTTCTCTGATAGCGTCCCAGCCTTTATCGAATTTCCCTTTGTATTTATCAGACCACTCTTTCGACACGTGGTGTGGGGCATGCACGGCGCCCGTGGCGTAGTAAATAAAGAACGGCTTGTCCGGCGTCATGGATTGTTGTGCTTTCATCCACTGAATGGCCTGGTTGGTCATGTCGGTAGTGAAATGATAATTGTCCATCTTCGGAGGATTGACTTTTTTCACGCCATCATAAATGAGCGGCGCCCATTGGTCCGTCTCGCCGCCGATGAAGCCGTAGAACTTATCGAAGCCCTGATGGGTAGGCCAGCGATCGAATGGTCCGGAAACGCTCGTTTCCCATGCGGCAGTCTCATGCCATTTGCCGAATGCTCCCGTGCTGTAGCCGTTGAGTCTGAGGATCTCAGCCAGCGGTGCAACACTGTTGGGCAGTTGGCCTGTGTTGCCGGGGTAGGCCGTTGCTGTTTCCATGATAGAGCCAGTGTTACAGGTATGGTGGTTTCGTCCCGTTTTCAGAGCCATCCTCGTCGGTGAACAAAGAGCCGTTGTATGGAAATTATTGTATTTTAACCCGTTGCTGGCCAGCTTGTCCATGGTAGGGGCATTAATAGGGCCGCCGAAAGTGGAGACAGCTCCGAAGCCAAGGTCATCAATCAAGATGATAACAACATTGGGAGCACCCTCGGGAGCAGCAACCTTAAACGGTGCAGGTGGCTTAGTATCCCGCACGTCCAATTCAGCATAGGTCTTAGGTTCGGGAGTTAGTACGGGAAGTACCTCACGGTTTATCTTTTCTTGTGCAAATGATGAAAATGCTATTAGCATCATCACCAGGAGAGATGAAAGGTAGTTACTTGATTTTTTCATGTTAATTATATTGAGTCAAATGAAAATGAATATTGTCAATGGAATAATAATATGT
>WGED01000246.1 GCA_015492915.1 Cyclobacteriaceae bacterium | reverse complement strand
TCCAGGACGGGTTCAATCTGGTCAAAAATGCCTCACCTAAAAATATCTGGAATTTTATCTCAAAATCCCATGAAACTTCATTTGAAGATATCAAGGCTTATTTTGGCAGAAATGTAAATCTCAACATTTTCAAACCCTCTAAATTCAAAAAAGATCAGTATAAGGAGGACAAGAAAAACCTTATCACCTTCTACAACTCAAAAGGATATCGCGACGCCAGGATCATTTCAGACTCTATTTATGAAGTCGCTCCCAATGAGATCAACATAGATATAAAACTGGAAGAAGGCAATAAGTATTATTTCGGCGATATCATCTGGAGTGGAAATTTTGTATATAATGACGATGTGCTGAACAGGGTACTTGGCATCAAAAAAGGTGATGTGTATGATATGGAGCTGATCAATAAAAAGCTCACATTCAACCCCAACGGAGAAGATATCAGTTCTCTGTATATGGACTACGGATATCTTTTCTTCCAAGTCAACCCTGTAGAAGTGCGGATACATGACGATTCGATTGACGTGGAGATGCGAATTTATGAAGGAGAGCAAGCCAAAATCAGAAAGATTATCATCACCGGCAACGACCGCACCAGCGATCATGTGATCAGGCGGGAGATCAGAACCCTTCCCGGACAGTACTTCAACAGATCATTGCTCATCAGAACACAGCGGGAGCTGTCGCAGCTTGGTTATTTTGATCCGGAACAAATTGGTATAAACCCCATGCCAAACCCTGCAGACGGCACAGTGGACATCGAATATGCACTGGTTGAAAAACCGTCTGATCAGGTCGAACTATCAGGAGGATGGGGCGGATTTTATGGCTTTGTGGGGACCGTAGGTTTGGTATTCAATAATTTCTCATTGAGGAATATTACCAACTTCAAGGCCTGGAGGCCACTCCCGGTAGGTGATGGTCAGCGCCTATCATTGAGGGTGCAGGCCAACGGAAGAGTGTATCAGAATTATTCGCTCAGCTTTACCGAGCCCTGGCTGGGAGGCAAAAACCCAAATTCGTTTACTGTCGGGCTTAACAGGTCCGTGATCAGAAATACAAACCCATATACCGGAAGGGAATTCGGCTCGATGATCCTGAATACGGTGAGCATGGGCCTCGGCAAACGGCTGAGATGGCCTGATGATTATTTCACATTGTCTACCTCACTTTCCTTTACACACTATACTTTTGATAATTTCAGATCTACAGGCAATAACCAAATCGGATTTGAGACAGGCATAGCCCGTACGGTAAAACTCAATGTAACGCTGGCAAGAAACAGTATCGACAACCCGATGTTCCCAAGGTCCGGATCACAGCTATCGCTCAGCCTTGATCTCACACCTCCGTATTCGTTATTCAGGGATCCGTCTTACTATCAGGATGCGAGCTCAGAACAATTATACGGATGGGTGGAATATCATAAGTGGATGTTTGACGCCAAGTTCTTCCAGCAACTATTCGGCGATCTCGTTTTCAGTGCGAGGGCACACTTTGGGTTTATCTCTACCTTCACTTCTTACGCACCTACTGGTCCGTTTGACCGATTCCAGATGGGCGGCAGTGGTCTTTCGGGTACGAACAACTGGATCGTCGGTTACGACCTGATTGCGCTTCGAGGGTATGAGGATAACCGGGTGACGCCCCCGGGGTACGGCCGTTTATTACCACCCGAGTATGGTCTTACGGGCGGTGTGGCTTATAATAAATTCGTTTTTGAGCTGAGATATCCCATTACAACAGGGCAGGCCGCTACTATTTATGTGCTTGGATTTGCTGAAGCGGGAAACAATTTTCATACTATGAAGGAATTCGATCCGTTTAATAATTTCAGATCGGCTGGGTTCGGTGCGAGAATATTCATGCCGGCCTTTGGCCTGATGGGCATCGACTGGGGATATGGATTTGACACGTTGCCCGGACAAAACAAACCGAGCGGCGGCCAGTTCCACTTCTCAATTGGTCAACAGTTCAGGTAATTTTTTACAATGAAAAATTTATTCTTACTTTTGCTTCTCATTGCCGGTACGGCGCATTTTGCCCGTGCGCAGAAATTCGGGTACATCGATACAGATTATATTTTGTCGCAGATGCCCGAATACAAAGAGGCGCAGCAGGAGATAGATCAGTTGGCGAAGGCATGGCAGGATGAGATTCGTAAAATGTACGAAGAAATCAACCGGATGTACAGCGAACTGCAGGCCGAAGAAGTGTTACTGACACCGGAAATGAAAGAAGAAAGACTTGCGGAGATCAAAAAGAAGGAAGACGAGGTCAGGGAATATAATAATAAGGTATTCGGATATGAAGGGCTGTTCTTTCTGAAGAAAAAAGAATTGACAAAACCTGTTCTGGAAAAAGTGTTTGAGGCTACAGAAAAAGTCTGTAAAGCGCACAGGCTCCAGTTTATGTTTGACAAAGCGGCTGACATGGTGATGATCTATACAGATCCGATCCATGACTATACCGATTATGTGCTGGAGGAACTCGGTTATGGCGATGAAAACGATGTGATTAAATAG
>WGED01000245.1 GCA_015492915.1 Cyclobacteriaceae bacterium | reverse complement strand
GGGTAATCAGAGCCGGTGATGCAGAAATAATTGAGGTGATAACAAGGCTCAAAACTGACGGGGGCAAAGGAGTACTCTTTATCAAACAATTTGATGAGAATGGTAAGGTTGTCACAACCATCAGACTCGAATCTGCCAAGGGATATAATCTGATTAACGCCATTACTGCGCTGGATGACGATGGCAACATCATTGTAGCAGGAACATTTTCTTATAAAAGAGCTTTTCTGGCCAACGGCATTTTCACGTCAGTAATAAACAGGGGTGAGGAATATACTTTGTATTATTATGATTTTCCCCGTCTGCATAATTTTTTTAACTATCTCGATTCTAACAGGCAGGAAAAGATGATTCGAAAATACGGCGGAAAAAATTCTCCGAAATACAGAGCAACGCTCATTCCGGAAAGTCTATTAAAAATCAACGATGAATGGTGTTTTTTAGGCGAGATACTCAGGTTGAAAGAGAGAAATTCCAGAGAATACGGGAATATGTGGCCTATGGAATACAGGCAATTTTCACACGCTGTTGTTTTGGGAATTGGTGAGCATGGCAAGCTCAAATGGGACAACTGCTTTTCAATGGAGGATCTCGCAACCCCTTCGCCAAGGCAACAGGTATTTATGACCGGTTTTGGAGATAAAATTCTCTTATTTTATCGCAATTATTTTCACCTCATATATCAGATTATCGATAAAGGGTATGTGGTAAAAGGAAGAACGTTTTTTGAGTTGATCACAAAAGAGAAAACTCTTACGTTCGAAAAGGTGAAAAGAACAGGAGAAATTGTAAAATGGTACGATGACAAATTTGTTACGTTCGGGTCGATGGATGTGATTGTGGAGAATCAGAAAACCGGAAAAATGTTTATCTTCAATAAGATTTCGGTCGATCCGGATTTTTTGGATAATTGAGTCAATCAAAATGAAAAATATATACTTCTTTTTATTAACCGGATTTTTATTTTTAACAGGTTGCCGGGGAAGAGAGAATCCGGTTAATCTTCAAGTAGCTCAATTTCAAAATGCAAAAAATAATGCTGTTTTAGCCAATGAAGGCTTTATCCGATGCCGCAATTTCACCAATGCGTGGCTGAGGCATGCTGACCCCTTCTCGGGCCTCATCCCGAGAAATCTGCAAAAGGATAAGGATTTCTGGAATGCCAGAGACGCTGCTGCCGACAATTATCCGTTCATGGTTCTGACATCATTTTTTGTTGACAGGGAGATGTTCGGGGGTTCAATGCTCGACATGCTGCACACGGAGGAGCGTCTCACCTCGAGAGTGGGCGCCCTGCCCGATGATTATTCTTTTTCAAAAAAGGGCTTTCTTCATGATGATATCCGCATGCCGCAGATCGTATTCGGCAGTTCGGAATATGTGAAAGACGGCTTGCTGCCGCTGACGGAGTGGCTCGGCAAAAGCCCGTGGTCGGAGCGCATGCTGGCCATTCTGCGTGATCTGCACAAGCACGTGGATGTGGCGGGCAGGGTTGGGAAGGACACCTATAAAAATGCCACGCGCGAAGAGGTGAACGGCGAGTTGCTGCAGACCCTGTCGCGCGTGTACTGGATGACGGGCGACGAGGCACTGCTGCAATGGGCCATGGATATCGGCGATTTTTATCTGCTCAGCGATCACCATCCGACGAAAGACCTTGAATATCTGAAGCTGCGCGATCACGGCTGTGAGCTTGTGTCTGGCCTGTGCGAGCTGTATGTCTCCACGCATTTCGCAAAGCCGGAAAAGAGCAGGCAATATCAAAAACCGCTCTATGCCATGCTCGACAGGATACTCGAAACGGGCCGCAATGAGGACGGCATGTTTTACAACGCGATTAATCCCATAACGGGTGAGGTGGCTGACGACGGCATCGCCGATACCTGGGGCTACACGCTCAACGGATATTATGCTGTTTTCATGATCGACAGCGTGGAGCGGTACAGGCAGGCTGTACTGAAAGTGTTTTCCAATATCGATAAATACAGAAATTTTGACTGGGAGCATGGGAGTTCCGATGGCTATGCCGATGCCATCGAGAGCGCGCTGAATCTGTACAACCGCATCCGCGATGACAGGGTGGCTGCGTGGATCGACAGTGAAATAAAGGTGATGTGGGGCATGCAAAAGGATGACGGCATCATCGAAGGCTGGCACGGCGATGGCAATTTTGCACGCACCACCATCATGTACAATCTGTGGAAGAGCAAGGGCCTGTACGTGCAGCCCTGGCGCGAAGACCTGAAGCTGGGCGCCGAACAGAGAGGAGATACTTTACTCATTTCCCTTTCGGCAAATAGTCCCTGGCAGGGCAAACTTTTCTTCGATAAAATACGCCACAAGGTCAACATGCACCTGCCCATCGACTGGCCGCGCATCAACCAGTTTCCGGAGTGGTTTACCGTGGAGAAAAGTAGTAAATATAAAATGACGGACTTAATGACGATGAAGAATTTCATATTGGATGGGAAAACATTACTTAGGGGGACTGTCATACACCTTGAGGATGATGGCAAATGGATGGTTTTCTTGTCTGATTGATAACACTTCCGGATAAATCTTTTTCTGCAATTTTCTTCTTTGAGTTTTTGCATACCTCTGATTGTCAGCCTGCAAGAATCCGCTTTTTTGTTATAACATAGATTCTAAGGAATTTTTTGTTTGTGAAAAGTGTTTTTTTATTGTCCAGAACAACCATAAAAATGAAAGCTCTATGTTTAAAACCCACCACCTTCATGGTAATGGCAGTGATGCTGTTGTTATCATGTGAGAGACAGCCTGTTTCGCCGGACAATGATTCCGGATTCATCGAACTTGGTTTCAATGAAATTGTGATTCAGACGAGCAATGGAAGAATTGCTTCCGACCTGCCCTCCAGTTTAGCGATTTTGCTGAGCGTGGATAAATCTGACGGTACACCGGTTTATGAAAGGTACGAGGTGCCATTATTAAAAATGGGGGATAATTATATTTCCAGACCCTTTGCGATGATTGCAGGGGAATATAAATTAAAGGAGTACCTCGTTGTCAATGATGCAAAGGAAGTTTTGCTGGCAACCCCACTGAAAAATTCGCCACTGGCTTATCTCGTAAAAACCGCCTTGCCTTTCGATTTTAAGGTAAAAAGGGGGGAATCCATAAAGCTGATCCCGGAGGTAATCTCGACTGAAAAGCGTAAGCCGGAAGCTTTCGGTTACATCAATGTCACTTTCGATGAGATCGAGACTTTTGATTTTTTGCTGAGTGTATTTGTGTATGACCGTCATGATAATTCAATGATCCTGACAGATGGTAACATAAATATCACTTCAGAAGGAGATGTTCTCTACGACAGTACATTTGTTGCAGGGGTAAACCAGATCACCCTTCCCGATGGCTATGAAAATTATACTATTAATATCAACAAGGACAATTATGTGCCTTATAGCCAGGAGATTGCAAATGACAGTTTGAAACTTTATTTTTCATCAAGTGACCAAGGGCCCCTTGAAATCATCCTTGACGACGGATTGGTTCTGTGGAATAAGCTCGGCAGTGAAGAGGAAGTGTTGCACAGTGAATACGGCCCTGACCTGGCTTTTGGAGATGGCATCCAGAAGTTTGTAGATGGAAAATTCGGAGGTGCCATTGGAATAAAAAAAGGCAATTATCATGTCGGCCAGCGGAACAGAAATGTGATATTTAATAATCTCAAGGATTACATAAACACTGAAGCGGGAACCATAGAGTTTTATGTTAAGGTAAATGAAGTTCCTGTAGCCTTCGACCACAATCCATATCGATTCTTTGACGGGCCGTTTGGGTTAAGATCCGGAGTGGCACTGTTTTATTATCAAAATGACGATTTTGACCCTGCGTATCTTGCTTTCGCTGTATTTTTTGATAACCAGCCGGCCGAGTATATCAATTATCATGATTTTGATAAAGACGGGTATTTGGGAAAATGGGTACACATCGCAGGCGTTTGGGACCGAAACGGCATTCAGGATTCTGATGAAACACTGAGATTGTATATCAATGGCCAGCAAATAGCATCCTCCAAAGGCCATAATTGGGGGACAGAAGAAAAGTATGCCGCGGATATAGCCAGTGGAAATGATCATATCGGCGACAGGTTCTATATGGACAACCTTAAGGTTTATTCAATTGCAAGAACAGAGTTCAGCATTGATCATGAATGAGTGCCATTAAAATTCAAGGTTCAGGATTTAAAGCTGCTTTCCCTTGGGGGAGCAGCTTCTTTTATTTGTACAGACAAAATGCAACATTTTTTGATATGCGGGGAAATAAGATTATTTTAACCCAAAATTCTCAATAGGATTTCGTGATGAGAGGTTAAAATACAACTTGTCCCGCCAGGGCGGGAAGAAAATCAGCACGTTTGATGAGGAGGCATAATGCACTTTTATGGTGACGAGTCAAACGTGAACGAAGTGTCTGATTTTGAAATAATTTAAGCTCGGAATAGAAAGG
>WGED01000244.1 GCA_015492915.1 Cyclobacteriaceae bacterium | reverse complement strand
GCACTGATGATAGAGGCGCCCTGAGATCGTGGGAGGCGCTGTAAACGAAACGGTCCAGCTCCTGATTCAGCTTCATCAGCTTGGTATTCATACTTTCCACATGATGCAATCGCAGATAAACGGCGAGGATCACCAGTGCAACCAGCAAAATATAAAACCAAATCGTTTCGTAAAAATACGGTTTGATCCTGAGGTTTAACTCAGCACCTTTTTCGTTCCACAATCCGTCATTGTTGCTCGCTATCACCCTGAAGGTATGCTGGCCCTTAGGGAGGTTGGTATATATAGCACTTCGTTGGTTCCCCGCATCAACCCAGTCCTTATCCACTCCACTGAGCTGATATTTAAATCTGACTTTTGGAGGAGCTATAAAACTTAAAGCCGTAAACCTGAACTCATATCGTAAAACTCCCGGTTCAATTATTATTTTATCCTCAGATTCAACATCTCTGTCCACAAAATCGGTTTTGAATTCGGTAATATATACGGGAGGAATTTCCGTATTCAATTTGATGTATCCTGGTCTTAGGATTGCCACACCACCAAGTGTGGGGATATAAATGTTTCCCTGAGAAGATACGGTCATGCGGGTTGCTCCCGTACACTCATGATTCGCCATGCCATCGTACTTGTCCAGCAATCTCCCGGGCACAGATTCGATTTTGCCATCAAGAAAGTCGGAGAGGTCGTTTTCCTCAACCTTAAGCAATCCCACATTGGAGGACATCCATGCGCTGCCATTCACAAAGACAATATCAAAAATTGTTTCGATATTAAGCGCCGAACTGAATTTGATCTTTATAAATTCATTTTTTCTGAATTTATAAATACCAATATTAGTTGCCAACCAAATACTACCGTCATCATGCAGGTCAATATTAAAAATCAGGATACCTGATTTTCCCTCCTCAATATCACAATGGTGAACCATGCCGTTTTTTTCTATAATGCTCAAACCTCCGCTGTGGGTGCCGACATATATGCGACCATCTTTATCCTCTTCAAGAGCCAGAATAAAATTGGATTTTAATCCGTTTGAAGAATTCAGGATAGACACATGATCCTTATTGGTATATTTAATGATGCCACCAGAGCGTGTTGCAAGCCAGAGCGTACCATCTGAAGCCCTTAATATTCTGCGAATATCATTGGTCCCTCCATACTTTGTCATGTCGATCAGTTGCTCTCTACCGTTTTTAATCCTCAGCAATCCTCTGTAACTGGCAACCAGCATTTCGCCATCGGGTCCGAAATTAATGTCCCGGATACCAACATTGAAGTTTGGGGTTTTAATATGAAAAGGACGTACTTTGTTGTCTGTGATGACAGCAATACCCCCGTCATCGCAGCCAACATAAAATTCTCCGTTGTCATGTTCCACAATAATATTGACATTGTTGGAACTGAGTCCTTCCTTGGTGGTGATATTGACAAAAAAACCATGGCGCAGTCTTAATAATCCGGCTTTTTTTGTAGAAAGCCACAAACTGTTTTCGTGATCAAAGCATAATCCAGACACCTGACTTGCAGGAAGACCCTGATCTTTGGTCAGGCTGTCAATATCATTGCTGATGAGATTGAATCTGTACAAGCCTTGTTCCGTCGCAAGCCACATGTTTTGGTAATCGTCGATTTTTAAGTCATTTATTCCCAGCCCTTCAAGCATAGAGACTCTGCCCCCCTGTCCATTTTTTGAATAGTATAGACCGTCCATAGTAGCAGCATACATCGTATTATCACCGGCGAGCAGTAACCTGTTTACAGAGTTGTGATTCAGGCCATTTTCCTTTGTTATATGCAATATTTTCCCTTTGTCACAGATCACAATACCGTTCCCGTTAGTTGCAAACCACAAACGGCCTTCTGCATCCTTTTTGACGTCCATAATATTGGAAGCTGTAAATTCATCATTTTCAACTTTTTTCAATACCGTATCTTCCAAAACATATATGCCCTCATTGTTTGTGCCTACCCATATCTTGCCATCAGGCCCTTCCTCAATACACCTGGCTGACAAGGAATTTTTTCCTTCAGCGAGAATTTTTTTAAAGCTATGTCCGTCATAACGAATGATGCCTGAGCTCTGTGAAGCAAACCAGATTATTCCTTTACTGTCTTCGAAAGATTTATAAAATCCATTGGAATTGAGAAATGGCAACACCTCCTTGTCATAAAGTTGGAAATTCAACCCGTCGAAACGAAGGAACCCATTAAATGATGTGACCCAGATAAATTTGCTGGATGATTGATTTACTGATGTGAGGTTATTGGATATAAGTCCGTCGTCACCTGTCCACTGATCCATGATAAGCTCATCCAGACGAACATCCGGACTGATGCCCGTTTTTTCATCCTGTGAAAAAACAACCAGTGGGAAGAGGAAAATGAGAAAAGCCTTAAAAAGTATCCTCACAGTAAAAATGATGATTTTTTCATGATTTTGTTGCCGACCCGAATTTATTAAATGTATGGCTTTTATTATAATAATTCGTGTTCTTAAAAAACATCATTTTTTGTCGATTGGTCGATTCCATATTTGAAGGGTTGATTTACTGTTCAGGTAAAATCCTTCCGGATCAGAGGATGAGATCAGTTCGTTCCAAAAGCTTTTATCCACACTGACAAATAAGAATTCTTCATTGTCCATAGTGATGATAAGATATCCTCGTTGATTATCACAAGAATAAAACTCTCCTTTTTGAAGGCCGCTTTTTCGTGTCAGTCTGAACTTTTGATCGAAGCGATATTTTGCCCCCCTGATTTTTTCAATGGCCTTTCCTAATGAAAAATCATCGATCTCAAGGCTATCACAATTGGTCAACTGCGGTCCGACGAGATAATTGTGTTCCACCTCCTGCGCCTGAGTAAAGACACTTGTAATGCCTGAGAACATTAAAATTAATGTCACATGCCGGCACAAAGATTTTACCCTGAAAAATAGCCTGATTCTCATGAAATTTGATCAATTATAAATTGGTAAAGAAGTAGTAGGCCAATACGACCGTAAGCGAAAACTTTAAAACCGTCCCGAAAAGTATGCCTGCCAGCGTGCCGACTGCAGCCTTAAATGCACCTTTCGTATTTTCGGCATAAACCAGCTCTCCGATCAAGGCTCCGAGAAAAGGAAATATTATAAAACCAAACGGAGGAAAGAAAAATAATCCTGCGATCACCCCTGCAAAAGCCCCGGCTATACCATATTTGCTGCCACCAAATTTTTTTGCCCCGAAGGCCGGAATCAAATAGTCAAGAGCGAAAACTCCAAGCACTATTACTGCCATGGTGACTAAAAATTTAACGGTGAACGGAGCGCTTTCACCCACTTGCAGCAACAATAATGAAATATAAGCAAGCGGTGGTCCCGGTATACCCGGAACAAAACAACCGACAAAACCGATAATGATCAACAGCACCCCCAGGATAATAAGAATCACTTCCATGTCAGGAATAATTTTTCACGGTTCACGCCAAAAAGGCCATAGTAAATAAAACAAAATTCCTGTAAATGTCTACTATTAGATGTTATACCAATAGGTCAGCTTGAGGACGAGCGCCCTGTTTTTCGCTTGCATCTGTGAGGGGAAATAATTTTCGGTATAAACAATGAAGAAATCGGACGCAGGCTGGAAACGCCACTGGAAACGCGTATTTATATTGATATTATCTGCCTGATTGTTGTATTGAAGGAAAGTGGTCAGGAAAATTGTATTTGTAAAAGTTACTTCTACCCGGGGACTGATGAGCCACAGATCGGTGCTTTTGTATGGTTCGGGCAACCTGATATCGTTATAAGCCACATCGAGATTAATGCTTACGTATGGCTGGAATCGGTATCCCAGGGAAGTGCTCAGGAAAAAACGCGTTCCGTTGTAATATCCGCCGTAGCGCGTGCCAACTTCATAGGTAAACAATCCGCTGGGTTTTGATCCATAACGCCCGCCAAAAGCATTCCAGTGATATGATGATCCGGCCGGCAATTTTATACCATCCGAATTGGTGGGATCGAAATCATCGAGCAGCAACACATAATCATCACTAAGCCATGCCATCAGACTGCTTCGGTTGAGGAAAGATATTCCGTACCCCATAAACGACTCATTATCAGTTCGACTGAATTGCTCATTGAAATAAATATTTGAACCAATGAACGGGCCGTGGCTTACTATTCTCTCCGACCTTTTAGGAAAAATGTTGTATTTGATTTTCGGATTCAGGCTGTAATAACTTCTCCTGGGCACATAACCAACCTCAGCATTGTAATCGTTGGAGACAAATTCATGATGCCATGTGACTGTGATCTTTCTTGTGCTGTAAACCAGTTCTGAGGCATGAGAATATCCATTTCCCGACTGACCATTTGTGAATGACTTATGAAACATAAATTTGCCTGTCCAGACATTGTCGGATGAAGCGAGATTATACTCAAGCCCGAAATTTCGGTTGTAAATAGAGTAGGCATTGGAATCTTCGGGTTCGGGATGATAATTAAGTGATTCCTTGTTTATGAAAATTGCTGAAATATTTGATCGTGAGAACACCTGTCGCTGTAATGCCGCCACGGCATAATTCTGCGAGGGCAAGCCGACGCTGTCCACCGTATTGGTCTGAATATCCATGAGACCAACCCGCCAGTTTTTACTCAACTTACCACTGAGTCTGCCGCCGAACATAATGGGACTTTCGAGTCCTATCCGCCTTGAAAAGAACGGCCTTATCTCTTCCATACCGAATGAAGCGAACAAGTCACTGTTTTCCAGAAAAAACTGTCTCCTTTCCGGAAAAAACAATTCGAAACGGCTCAGATTGGTCACCTGCCTGTCTACCTCTACTTGTGAAAAATCGGGATTGACCGTCAGGTCAAGGTTAAGTGATGAAGTTATTGACACCTTGGCGTCCATACCTATTTCCCAATTCACATCGCCATCCTTTTCATTTTCAATGTCTTTGACCCATCGCATCAGTCCATAAGGGATGAGAGAGATGTTCGTGCCTTGTTTAGGGGGTGGCACATCCCACTGCAATATGCCTGTATATGCCAGCGATGCTGTCGGAAATTGTCGCGGTACAGGCGCCCAGGCAGATTTCTCATTTAACTTCAGATCAAGTCTGCTGAAGTTGACGCCCCACTGGGTAATGCCTTTTTTATATCGAATGGTTTTGAAAGGTATTCTGCACTCAAATATCCACTTGTCGTCATAATTCCTGACTTTTGAAGACCATTTGTTATCCCAGTTCAGATTGACCGACCGGCCGCTGTGCATCATGCCATCCCACTGGGCTCCTGCAGCATTGGCGCCGAAAGAGAAGCCATTGGTCTGATCATCGAAGGGATCGATAAAGACCAGGAAATTGTCATTGCTGCCAAACCTGAAGTCTCGCTTGAGTGATTCTACCGTATAACCACCGGGAAGTGTATCATAACAGATGGCGGAGAGATAAATTGCCTTGTCATCATATGCCATTCGCACTTCTGTGCGGGTTTCGGCGCGGCTGGTATCCATAGGCAGCACCATAAAAAAATCTTTCGCCACATCAGCTTCTTGCCATGTTTGCTCATTAAGTTCCCCGTCTATTATAATCGGATCAACAGCTTTGCGGATATGTAAAACAAAATTGGCGTTGATCTTTTGTGAAAAAGCCCCGTTGGCCAGGGCAAGGGAAAACAATATTAAAAAATGTAATTTTCTCATAATTCGTTCATCATCCCAACAGAATCCGCAAAGGTAATCCAAGATTTCATTTAAAAGAAACCGATCACAATTTGAAATTGCCGCTCATCAACAATCACCTGTGTGTCTGAGGTATTCATGGGTTTCAGACCATTGGTAAAAAATCATGAAAAAACGGCAATCTTTTCATCAATAACTCAACCCATGGGCAAAGGGATACAAGGGGTTCTCGGAATCATACGGCACATCTTCCTTCTGATTTAATACCGCTTCCCAACTTGAAGGCAACTCAAACGGCAGCTTTCCTCCGGGCATTGCTTTACCAAACAACAATTCTGTCAACACTTCATCTGATGTACCGAATTCGGCCAGCATCGCCCCACATTTGTCATTAAAAGGTGTGAGGATAGCCGGGCGCTCCAGATTGACGACCAACAACAACGGTTTATCGCCGGCAAGGTCAAACACCCGCTGTTGTTCTTCATTGGTATAATACAGTCTGCCCTGATGAAAGAAACTCTCGAGAAAATATTGATTACGCTCGTCGTATGGTGTTTTGATACGAATAAGAACAACATCAGCTTTGGAAGGATCATCAACTAGCTGACCGTACTTATTGAGTTTTTCCGGCGCCATCAATCCGTCGGCATATATCTTAGTGCCCTCTTTTAGCGGAAGCAACCCCTCATTCTTCAGCAACACGGTTGATTTCGCCTGGGCCTCTTTTCCTTTGGCCATGAAAGCCGGCTGGCCTGTGTTTTCCTTAGCTTTTTGCTCATCTACATAGGGATTATCGAACAAGCCGAGCCGAAACTTATCTCTTAAAATTCTCCTGACCGATTCATCAATTCGTTCCTCAGAGATCTGTCCCGACTTAACCAGCTCCACTATGAGCTCAGGCACATTTTCGCCTCCGAATTGGTCGCAGCCTGCATCCAGCACTTTCTTTACTCTTTCGATTGGTGCCAAGTCCTCAACACCCCAGGCACGTCCCTCACCCATCCTTGTATCAGAAATAATATTCCAGTCAGTACAAACTACTCCGTCAAAATGCAGTGAATCTCTGAGCAGTTTTTGGATGATATCTTTGTTAAATGCAAAGGCAACATTTTCGCTGGTCTGATCCATGGGAATGCCGTAATACGGCATGATCTGAGCGGTGTGGGCTGCAAAGGCGCCTTTTATAAAAGGAATAAGATGATAACTGAAATTATTGCCGGGATAAGCCTGTTCCCTGCCGTACGGGAAGTGAGGATCTTCGCCATCTTTTTGGGGACCGCCACCGGAGAAATGCTTCGACATACAAGCAATACTTTCAACACCCAGAGAGTCTCCCTGGAAACCCAAAATATAGGCTTTTGTCATGGCTGCAGCCAATTCGGCATCTTCGCCAAACGTCCCGTTTATCCTGCCCCATCGTGGCTCAGTCGCCAGATCAGCCATAGGGTGTAAAGCTAGCCGGATGCCGACAGCAAGGTATTCCTGCCTCGCAATATCACCGAACTCACGTACCAGCGTTGTATCTCTTGTAGCGGCCAGCCCCAGAGCTGAAGGCCACTGCGAGAAAAAGGGTGTGTAAATAGCTGCGCCAATATTGTTTTGTGTGCCATGCCTCGGGTCCGATGCAATAGTAATCGGAATTCCAAGGCGTGTGCGCTCAGCAATCTTTTGCAGGTTATTGTTGAACCTCGCTAACATATCGGCTCTATCAGCCATCAGGATATTGAAGCTGTTCATGTTTTTGCGAATAATCAGGTCTGAGACCGAAGGCAACATCAATGACATCATGAACTCCATCTGTCCGCCGGAAAAAGAAGGCATATCGACAGGCTTGCCGTTTTTTGACATGATGGTCATGGTAATGAACATAGTACCCGCCTTTTCCTCAAGATTCATCTGGCTCAGTAAATCTTCTACTCTGTCATCGATATCTGCATTCTTGTCTTCGTATATATCCAGTTCGCCATTTTTATTCAGATCTCTGAATTCAGAACCATCTGCCAATGCCAGAACCGGAGCTTCATTTCCCAGCATGGCATAGGTTTCTTCTACATGCTTTTTGATATTGAAATACTTTACAACAGCGAATACAGCAACAATCAGGATAACTACGATTATCAGAATACCGATTATTTTTAAGAACTTTTTCATTGCCTGAATCTTATTGTGTTAATTTGACACAAAAGAACAATTTTTTTTCGATTATTCCCCGAATTCAACAATATTTGTAGCGTTTCAATTAAAACATTAGTCTATTGCAACAATCATTTGAATCCTTAATTGATAATTATTTACCGGGCCAATCCGTTGATTGCGTTATTATCGGATATGCCAGCGGAGAGCTCAAAATATTGCTTCTTCAATGGAAAGCCACAAAACGGTGGAGCCTCCCCGGGGGCTTTATCCTTAAAGACGAGGATATGGACAAGGCCGCATTAAGGATTCTGAAAGAGCGCACAACACTTGAATTTCCGTTTATTCATCAGTTCTATACTTTTGGTAATTACAGGCGCCGCGACATTTCAAATCTGAACAAAGAACTGGCTGCTATGAATATCAACTCCCCCAAGGTAAATGAATGGTTCAGACAGCGTTTTATCAGCACGGGCTATCTGGCAATGGTCAACCTTGATAAAGCAAAACCCCAGCCTGACGAATTGAGCATTAAATGTGATTGGATGCCTGCAGATAAACTGCCTCCGCTGATTTACGATCACAATGACATTGTTGCAAAAGCCCTGGAGTATATCAAGATGCGTGTTCATTTTTTGCCCGTGGGCATGACATTACTGCCCGAAAAGTTCACCATGAACGAACTACGTTTATTATATGAAACTATACTGCAAAGGTCGCTCGACAGGGCCAATTTTCAGCGAAAGATGCTCAAGCTTGGTGTATTGATAAGACTTGAAAAGCATTTCGCCGGCAATGCACACAAGGCGCCTTACCTGTATAAATTTGATAAGAAAATGTACAATGCCTTCCAGAAGGAAGGGATCGGATTCGTATAGCCCCGGTATTTGTTTCGAAGAAAAAATCATGTCAAAGTCATACAATGAGTAATAGTAAATTATTAAAGAGAACTTTTCGTTGGATTATCCGCATTGTCGTTACGCTGGTGATCCTGACAGGTCTGGGAATTGGGTTTGTTTATTATTCCTCTTTCAGGCTTGAACCGTGGGAATACGCTGCCATTGAACGTACCGAACAATCGCCAGAAAAGCCTAACATATTGTTGCTCGTAGCCGAGGACCTGAGTCTGCGTATTCATACTTTCGGGGATTCTCTGGCGCTGACACCAAATCTCGACAAACTGGCATCCGAAGGAGTCCGCTATCCGAATGTTTTTACTACAGCCGGTGTTTGCGCCCCGAGTCGCGCGGCACTCATCACAGGAATGTATCAAATCTCCATGGGCGGACAGCATATGCGCACAGGAAGCCGGCCTGAGGGAGGCTATTATTGTGTACCGCCCCCTGAGGTGAAAGCATTTCCCGAACTACTGCGTGCTGCAGGTTATTACACGTTTAACATTGCCAAAGAAGATTATCAATTCAGCGGTATGCGTACCGGTACGGGACCATTCACCATCTGGGATGCCGAAGATGACAATCAGCTTTGGCGCAGCCGTCGCGACGGACAACCGTTTTTCGGCATGATCAATTTCATGGAAACTCATGAAACCGGGCTCTTTTCGCCGTTAGGTCACATGCCGCACAGTATTGTGCATTTCATGATCCAGTTGTTGCGTCCGGCTATGGTACTTAATACCAATGGAATGACTCCGGCTACCAATAAAATCAAATTGCCCCCCTACTATCCGGATACTCCAGTCGTTCGTGCTGATCTCGCACGTTTTTATGCCAATATCAACGCTATGGATGCGGTGGTCGGAGATATCATTGAAAGACTGAAAAAGGACGGACTTGATAAATCTACGATTGTCATATGGACAACTGACCACGGGGATTGCCTGCCGAGGGCAAAGCGTGATCTGACCGACTCAGGCCTTAAGGTGCCTATGATCATCTACTGGCCGGAAGGCTATCGCCCCGAGGGCGTTAAGCCTAGAACAGTGGACATGAGGCTCATTAGCTTCGTTGATCTTGCTCCTACCATTTTGGATATAGCTGGGGTACCAAAACCCTCATGGCTGCAGGGTGTTGATTTTCGTTCCGATTCCACAAAAAGGCAGTATATCTTCGCTGCCCGCGACCGGATCGACGAGGTATACGGCCGGCAACGGGCAGTCAGGGATGAGCAATTCAAATATATCAGAAGCTGGTATCCCGAGCAACCTGATGGTGTGCACATCAAATTTCGCGATAATATCGAGATGATGCGCGAAATGTGGAGGCTCAGGGATGATGGCAAACTAAATAAAGATCAGTTGAAATGGTTTGAGCCTGCAGGCAGTGAACGGCTGTTCGATCTTGAAAAGGATCCTTATGAGCTGCACAATGTAGCTAATGACACCGCCTATGCAGATGTACTCATGAGGATGCGAAAAGCGCTGGACGACTGGCTTGGCAGCATAGAAGACTGGAGTGATATTCATGAGAATGAGATGGTAAAACGTTTCGAGCCTAACGGCTACAGAGAGAAGACACCCCCTCCTACCATAGAAACCGAAGGAAAATTGGTCAAAATCCATGCACCTGCCAAAGGTGCTTCCATCGGATACAGGATCGGCAAAGGTCCATGGCTTTTATATACCAAACCGTTTGAAGTTCATGAAAAAACAACCATTTCCGCCAAGGCCGTGCGGTATGGCTGGGAAGAGAGCAAGGTGGCTAAAACAAAGTTGTAATTCGTTTTTCATTATGCATTTTATGCAATTGCTCCTGAATTTAAAAGATGACCGAGATCAAACAGGAAGAATTATATTTTAAACGGATTATGACAAATTATTTTAATGCTGCTACAAATACTTTAAATTGCCTTATTTGAAGCTAATCCACTATTAAAATGGCTGTAAAAGCATTGGTAATCTCAGGCGGCGGCAACAAGGGAGCATTTGCCGGCGGTATTGCCGAATATCTAATCGAACATAAAAAAAGAGATTACGATCTGTTTTTAGGCACTTCTACAGGCAGCCTTTTGTTGCCGTTGTTGTCAGTGGGCAAAGTACAGAAAATACGCAATGTCTTCATTAATACTACCCAGAAAAGCATTTTCAAATCAAGTCCTTTCATAATTTCCAAAAACAAGTACGGCCTTACAAGTGCCCGAATGAATCATCTTAACATTGTGAAAATGTTTCTGAAAGGCAAAAAAACACTGGGCGACAGTCGTAACCTGCTGCATCTGATCCGAAACAATTTTTTGCCTGAGGATTTTGAGGCTTTGCGCAAAAGTGAAAAGAAAGTACTGGTGACTGTTGCAAATCTCACAAGAAATAAAGTGGAATATAAGCTTTCGGAGGAGTGTAATTATGATGACTTCTGCGAATGGGTTTGGATCTCGGCTAATCTCGCCCCGTATATGAGTTTGGTGGAAAAAGATAATTGTGAGTATGCCGACGGTGGATTCGGTAATTACCTGCCGATAAAAAAAGCCATTGAGATGGGCGCTACGGATATCGACGCTATCATTTTAAAAACAAGTGAGAATCTTGTCAACAATATTCCCGGAAAAAATGTCCTCGATATCTTCCTGCGGCTATTCGGATACATGATCAACCAAATCGCAGTGAACGACATCGAAATGGCCAAAATTCTTTGCGAAAAAGAAAAAGTGCGCATTAACTATTATTATATCCCGTATGTGCTTACTGATAATCCATTGATTTTTAATTCTGCCCAGATGAGAAACTGGTGGCATGACGGGTTTGAGTATGCACGTACCTCAAAACCGATTATTCAGGACGAGCGGAACAAGTTCTTTGCGATTTTCGGATAAAAAACATTTAACAATCCATGGATTTCTGAGTTATTCTCTAAGCGGTTTATTTGAGATATCAATCAAACCCATGATCTTAAATAGGGCACATTTTACTATTATTGCTTTTTATAGACCTGAATTTTTAAATTACCAATATGAATTTTAGACACACTATTATCTTTTTACTGTTTGTAATGATCATTTTTTCATCATGCTCGAGGGTGGCGGTAAGCACCGAAAAGCTTGATACTCCCAAAACAAAACTTGATCGCGTACTGATCATCGCATTGAGCAATGTTTATGACACAAGAGCGATGTATGAGAAAGAACTATCCTACCGTCTCAGGCAATTGGGCTATAATATGTTCAGCAGTGTAAACGTAGATAAAAGTAAACGGGAGTTATTTACCCGTGATGAGGTTATCAAGCTCATCGAAGATAAAAACATCGACGGTATCATTACCATGAAGCTCAAATCGGTGACTTCCAAAGAACGATACGGCACTTCCGACAGGTATATTTCAGATATGAATAATTGGCAGACCTACTTTTTCAATTATGTGGATACCTACACCAATGTGTATAGCTGGTCGTATATCCCGGAGCAAACCGTGACCGTAATCGCCGAACTGCATGAGGCAGCAAGCAAAAAAGTGCTGTACAGAATAGAGGTGACATCAAAAAATGCCGACGGGCCCGAAGAGCGGGCCGGGGAGATCACCGAAGCAGTAGCTAAGGCATTTCACCGGAGCGGTTTCCTGAAGAAGAAAAATGAGTAAATTTTCATGAATT
>WGED01000243.1 GCA_015492915.1 Cyclobacteriaceae bacterium | reverse complement strand
GTTTGAGACGATGCACAATGCGCAAGGCATCGGCCTTGCCGCGCCGCAGATCGGCAAGAGCCTCAGGATGTTCATTGCCGACGTTACCCCGCTGGAAGACGAAGAGCTGGGAGACTGGAAGCAGGTGTTCGTCAATCCGGAGATCATAGAAGAATGGGGACAGGAGTGGGCATTTGAAGAAGGCTGCCTGAGCATTCCCAATGTGCGCGAAGATGTGATACGGCCTGAAAAAGTGCTGATACGCTATTTCGATGAAGGCTGGAACGAGCGCGAAGAAGAGTTTGACGGCATGAAAGCGCGTATCATCCAGCATGAGTACGACCACATTGAAGGCATTTTGTTCACAGATCATCTTACCGCTTTCAAAAAGCGTTTGCTGAAAAAGAAACTCACCAACATCAGCAAGGGCATTGTGGATGTGGAGTACAGGATGAAATTTCCGGCAAAGCGATAGGCACATTGTAGCGTGGACAACCTCACCGTCACATATATCCAATCAGAACTTCACTGGGAAGACACCGGGGCCAACCTCGCCATGTTCGAGGAACACATTACCGCCATCGACCGTCCGACCGATGTGATCATCCTGCCTGAGATGTTCAACACGGGCTTCAGCATGAATGCCAAAAAGCTGGCCGAACCCATGAACTTCACCACCATGCGCTGGATGAAGCAGGTGGCAGCGCAGCAACAGGCTGTGATGGCAGGCAGCTATATCATAAAAGATAATGGGGAATATTTCAACCGCTTTTTCTGGGTAGAGCCTTCGGGGCGTTATGAATTTTATGACAAAAGGCACCTTTTTCGCATGGGTGACGAACACCTGATCTACACTCCCGGCAGGCAGCAGATCATCGTAGAGTGGAAAGGCTGGAAGATCATGCCGCTCATCTGCTATGATCTGCGCTTTCCCGTCTGGAGCCGCAACAGGGTAGATAAGCAAACAGGTTTTTTGGAATATGATCTGCTGCTCTATGTGGCCAACTGGCCCGCGCCACGCACACAGGTGTGGGACACCCTGCTGATAGCCAGGGCCCTTGAAAATCAGTGTTTTGTCATAGGCGTAAACCGCATCGGGTCGGATGGCATGGGCATCGACTATACGGGTCACTCAGCCATGATCGACTACAAAGGACAGTTGATGAATGATTTGTCAACCACAGAGCAAATCTTTACGGCCACACTCAACCGGGACGACCTGACGGCCTTTCGCGAAAAATTTCCCGTCTGGCGAGATGCAGACCGTTTTGATATTGAATACTGATGCCTGCAATTAATTTTTGCAGAAAAAGCCGTCCATGAGAAAAATGGCATTTTTTTCATACGATGCCCGGGCAAGGGTGTTACGCAGAGCAAAAACCCATAACATAAATTTCAGCGAAAAAGCTATCTTTACAATGTCGGTTCTATTTAAAATCAACCGTAAAGGATATGAAAAAAGTGCTGTTTATCATCGTCGGGCTGATCGGGCTCACCGCCTGTGAAAAGAAGCCTCAGAACATTTTTGAAAAGGTCGGAAAAGAAAATCTGAAGCACCGGTCGGTCTATTTCAAGGCGGTCAGGCAATACCACTATTCCAACCAGCCCGATACCATCACAACGTCCTATGAGGTTTGGATCATTCGGGACGCAACAGACAAGCTTCGCGGCGCCTATGTTTGGGTTGATGATCATTACCGCCCCTATCATATCATTTACGAGCAGGGTGATATGTATCTGGCCATTCCGCCAAAGAAGAAAACCGTCAAATATTCTCCTTACAAAGAAGCGTTCATTTCCCAAATCGACTGGATCGATACATTCCTCGATCCCGTACATTTTAGTGAATGGGCCTCTGATTCAGCGAGAAGTTATCATGTTTCCGACACGGTGTTTAATGGCACAAATTGCTATAAATTAAGTGTGACAGGAGATAAGGAACAATATGTCTGGGTGCTGGACAAAAAACACCTGATGCCATTGTTGGCCACAGCGGTTCAGGATAAAGGAGATTATCTGTTTCATGAAAAAATGGCTTTTTCAGACTATGAGTTTGATAAAGTGGAAAAGGCACGCCTGAAAGAGCGGAAGAAAAAGGTGCTGGCAGAAAATCCAGTCGATGATTCGAAAGCCAGCGGTTTTGTTCAATGGATGAATGAGGGCGATAGTGCACCATTGTTTAAGGGCACATTTCTCTCTAAAGGTGACGAGTTCGACCTGTCCGATTATATTGGCAAAAATGTCATTATTCTCGATTTTTGGTATATGCACTGCCCGCCGTGTGTCAGGGCCATGCCGATGCTGTCCGAATTTTATGATCAATACAAGGACAAAGGCCTTAAAATATTCGGGGTGAATTCGGTGGATAACAAACCGGCCAAAATGGACAGGCTGAAAAAATTCCTCGGTAAACGGGAGGTCAGTTATGATATTATCATGATCGATTCTTCGGTAGATCGCATGTATAAAGTCATGGGTTATCCAACAATGTATTTGATTGGGAAAGACGGGAAGATCGCAAAGATTGAAATCGGTTTTTCAGAAAATCAATTCGAAGTGTTCAAGGCAAAAGTGGTGGAAATGCTCATTGAGTAGCACCTGTGCTATGAAAAAATGACCTTTTTCATAAAAGACGATATACTATAAAGTAGCCTTTAAAATAAACCCTTTGAAATCGCTCATCCGACAATATTTCGGCATCAACGCCACACGCCTCACCAGGCTCGCGGGCTACGAAAATGCCAATTTTCTCATAGAGTCAGAGGGGGAACGGTACATTCTCAAAACCTATCCCTTTCATGAAAAAACGGCGATTATTTTGCGGGCTGAGTCGGAGGTGCTCGACCGTCTCGGCGAAGGAGGTGGAAAAAATTACCCAAAACCCATAAGATCCGTTTCGGGAAATTTTGTTGAAAAGGCGCGCTTTGAAGACAGGGAAATCCTGATCAGGCTGCTGACCTTTCTCGAAGGGGATTTCCTCGCCAAAGTTGAACATACACCTGAATTACTCGCTTCCCTCGGGACGTTCCTTGCGGAAACGGATTGGCAACTGATGACCATCCGCAATGATGTCATCGCCGCGCGCAGATACCAATGGGACTTGCAACACATAGATCTTAACAAGCCTTTCCTCTCCGATATTATGGATCCGCACGACCGTGCCGTAGTGGAATACTTTCTCTTGCAGTTCCGGGAAGAAGTGATACCCGTTTGGCCGCAATTGCGCATGAGCCTCATCCACAACGACGCGAACGACCACAACGTGCTGACGCAAGATGGAAAGGTCTCAGGCATCATTGATTTTGGCGATATGGTAGAGGCGCCCCTGATCACTGAACTCGCCGTGGCGCTCGCTTACATTCTGATGGAAAAGGACGATCCGCTGGCGGTGGCTGTTCAGATATTAAAAGCTTACCATGAAAAATTACCGCTTTTGCCCGAAGAAACTGACCTGCTCTATTACCTCATCGCGGCAAGGCTGTGCATCAGTGT
>WGED01000242.1 GCA_015492915.1 Cyclobacteriaceae bacterium | reverse complement strand
GAGTTATCGTTGCCGTCTTTTAAGAGCCAATTTTAATATTGCCTTCCTTTTGACATTTTATTCAATAATTAGACAGGAAAATACAATAAGGACAAGATGTCCTCGTCGTTTCAATGCACTTGGTTTTGTTTGACGAAAAATTTTGGGTTTTAATCAATTCTGTGCACATATCTTCAACTTGTTCAATTCGATTATTCGGTTATTTAATTGCACTACGGTTCAATTGTTCATTGGTTCAGTTTTTCCTCAGATTCCCCTGAACAGTTCAAACGCCTCATTCATTTTTGGTGTATAAGCATTCCAACCGAATTCATCGCGGATAGCCTGTGCGAAATGCTCGGATGATTGTTTCTCTCCATGAACCACAAAAGTTTTTTTGGGATGATGCTCAAAATTATGCAGCCATTTCAGCAATTCCGTACGGTCGGCATGGGCCGATAGCCCTTCGATCTTTTCGACATGACAAAGCACCGGAATCTCATAGCCGAACATTTTGACCTTCTCTTCACCATCGAGAATTCTGCGGCCCCGTGTGCCTTCGGCCTGATATCCTACAAACAGCAGGGTATCCTGCTCGTTCTGCAACCGGTTGTACAGGTGATGCAAAATACGGCCACCGGTGCACATGCCGCTGGCTGATATGATGATCGCGTCCTTTTTGATGTAGTTCAGTTGCATCGACTCCTCCTGGCTGCGCTTGTATTTGATGTTTTTAAAGTCAAAGACGGAATGGTGGTTTTGCAGGTCAAACTCCTCCAGCTTATGATATTCGAAAAATTTTTTATGGAGTTGCGTTACGCTGATCGCCATCGGGCTGTCAACATACACGGGGATATCAGGGATTTTGCCCTGTTCTATGAGATTTTTCATATAATACATCAATACCTGCGTACGGCCGACCGAGAAGGCCGGGATGAGCAATACCCCGCCCCTGTCCATGGCGTCATTGATGATGGTTGCGAAGGTTTCCATGGGATGGTTGACGGGATTTTCCCGGTCGCCATAGGTTGACTCGATGTAAAGGATGTCTGCCTCCCTGACCGGCTCGGGCGGAAAGAGCATCGGGTCTTTATACCGGCCCAGATCACCGCTGAAGACAATCATTTTATCCTGCTCGTCGGCATGGATCTTCAATTCAACCGTTGCGGCACCCAGGATGTGACCCGCATTCCGAAACCGTAAACTCACACCGTGGTGGATATCCATAACCGTGTCATAATCAGTGTATTTGATCATTGGCAGCACCTTTTCGACATCGTCGGAAGTGTAGAGCGGCTTAGGATCTTCGTGCTTCGAATAACCCTTTTTCCTGGCCCAGCGGGCTTCTTCTTCCTGCAGTTTAGCCGAATCGAACAGCAGGATCTTCATGAGTTCCATGGTCGCTTCAGTGCAGTAGATGGGACCATCGTAACCTTCCTTTACAAGCTTGGGCAGGTAGCCCGTATGATCGATGTGCGCATGGGTGATGACGATGGCGTCGATGGTCGCAGGATCGATGGGAAAAGGCTGCCAGTTGAGCAGTCGCAGTTCCTTCAGACCCTGAAACATGCCACAATCGACCAGTAAAGTGAAATCGCCGATTTCAAGCAGATGCCGCGAACCGGTCACCGAGCCGGCCGCACCTAAAAATTTTGCCCTGATGTTCATAAAAATGGATTATAGTTTTTTATCACCGACACCCTACCCGGGTACCGGCCTGTCAAAATCATTAAAAATCCAATATATGGAAAATAGGGATATTTTCATGCATGGCTCCCATTCCGCCAGGCGGTGATGCCATCAATCATGGCCTGTAAGTACAAGGCCATGAGAAAATGGCCATTTTTTCATGGCACCAGCGCATCGTGCTGTGAGAGGGGCCTGACAATGAACTAAAGGGATTTTCTGATAAAAATGCCCTGTGCTCAGGCTACGGATTCGTTTTCCTCCGATTTGATAAACCACCGGAAAAATTCGAGAAAGGCGGCCATCTGAGAGAAATTTTCACGGAAGACATCCATGTCCGTCAGTGTTTTGTCGATGGAAGGTTCGAAAAGACCCCATTCCTGCGCAAGGGCGATATACACCTTGTTCCCTTTAAAAGCCAGTTTGATCAGCGAGCCGGGCTCCAATACCCTGCTTTCAAGTTCCTTTATTCTGTCAATGACCACCTGCTGCAGCAACATGCCGGCGACATTGCCGTCTGACGAAAAAACATCGTGTCCGGCATTGAAATCCTCGTCTGAAGTGCTCACGCGATCGTAACCTGCCATCCGCTCGATGACGGCTTTCGAATGCTCCTCAGACATTATCTTCATTATTTTATTTTGCGAAGGGTTATTGATCTTTGAAAATATCATGATATCAGCCGGGAACCGGATCGCAAACGTCCCCTCAAAAAACAACCCCTTGTGCACCGTGATTTTATACGGTACTTTTCTCTTTACACCGTCCCTGTATTCGATTCTCACAATTTTATTGGCGATCTCCAGATCCTTAAGGCTAAAGGAATATTGATCGAATTCACCCTGCAAGTCGCCCTTGCATATCAGGCCGTTATAATCACCGAACAATCCGCAGTTCCTCAACACGTCTTCGTCGGGCTTGCAGCCGGCATCGTACCGGTAGTGACGTCCAAGTGCTGAGACAATGGTGTTTATCAGGCTCGATTTATACTTTTTCCTGAAATATTTCAGGGACTTCTGATAACCCACGGCATACAACAGCAACCCGATGCCGGCAAAAAGGATGGCCAATATGAATCCGCCGGTGGTAAAGCCCCATATCACAATGGGTAAAAACACTACCAGGATCACCCACATCAATATTTTCAGTCTGGATTTGATCCTGAGCCTTTCTCTTTCGAGGTCGGTGAGCTGTGGCGACACTATTTCATAAAGCCTTTCAATGTTAAGCTGCAGCATGATGGTACAATTTGGCGTATGGATGGAAGATCTCCTGTTTGTGCCTTAATAGGTCGCTTGATGCTTAGGTAAACAAATCCATGAGAAAATAGCTGTTTTCTCATGATTTTGAATTGCTTAGCTTAAACGGAACACTGACGATGGTCAATAAGATATCTTGATAGCAGTTTCATCCCTACTTCTCTGGTATATCCGGCTGTTCAGTCATCTCAATCATCCGATGCTTAGTCAGGCCAAAAACCCGTAAAAAAACTCGTGAAATTAGCGTCAGCCATGCTCACCAAAAAGTGATATATTTTTTTATACCTCAATCGAGATTTTCACTTTTCCGCCGAGCCCTTTTTCTACAATTTCATAAAGCGTTTTGAGTGTGAGATTGCTTCCGTCATTCTCAACTCTGGAAATGTAGGTTCGCTTTTTATCAATCAGGTTTCCCAATTGTTCCTGAGTCAATTTTTTTTGCAATCTGGCCTCCCGTAAGAGCAATCCAATGGTAAAAGCTTCGGTATCCCTGTCAAGCCTGTCCCGGCGCTCAGTACCCCTGGCTCCATAGACTGAGTCTTTAATCTCTTTCCAGCTCTTTATATCAGGATTTTTCTTCATAATACTGTTTCATTAATTTAACTGCTTTGTCAATTTCCTTTTTCGGCGTCTTTTGCGTTTTCTTCTGAAATCCCGTGAGCAGGATCACCAACCTGTTACCGTCGAAAAAACAAAATATTCGCCAAATATTAGATCCTAACTGAATCCTTGCCTCATACAGCCCATTGGTGCCTTTCAGGTATTTCAAATATCGTTGAGGCACCATTTCAAGCGTTTCAATTGCCTCAAGTATTTTATAAATCTTATCCTGAACCTTTCTGTCCTGCTTTTTTAGAAAGTCCTCAAAATAATTCTTGTAGGCAACAACTGCTCTTATCTTCTGCATTACCACAAAGGTAACTTAAAAGTTACATTATTGCAAAACTTACCGGAAGACTCTCCGTAAACAAACTGCACGATAAACCGTTCCGGGGTTTGGTTTTAAGTAAAAACAGCCATTTTCTCATAGCTCCCTGAATGGGAAAACATCGAAAACTTCCCCCTTTCTG
>WGED01000241.1 GCA_015492915.1 Cyclobacteriaceae bacterium | reverse complement strand
GATTTTATCGGTGGAGATAATGGTGTCATTTCTGATGTTGAGTTTCAGAGGCTTTTTCCCGGCTTTTGCTGAGTCGGCAGGAATGAAATAATTCCCTGCCATTAGGGATGGAACAGAAATAAAAAAGGAAAAAACTATAACGATTACTTTTTTCATCAATCAAAGGATTGTGCCTCGGAAAGCACCGGCAAATAACAAGGCGTAAAAATAATCTTTTTCACTCTCCTTCGATGATTGCATGGTATTTTTCTCATTTTTTCATAAACAAAATACAACATCCTTTCCTGCCCCTCAATCACTCACTAAAACCTTTATTGCGCCCGGCTCACCATAGAAGTTATTGATTTCAGGTACGGCATTCATCCTTGGTATTGCTCAGAAATTTTCAAATAAATATCACAAAACAAGTTGATCGGGCTATTGGTTCGCGCGGTACAATCGATTGAAGCTTTCAATTCAGTAACTGATCGAACGTCCAACTGACATAATACAGTCCGCCGATGGAGGCGCTGCCGAAGCTGGTCGTATAATACTGGTTGAGCAGATTCGAACCACCGATCTTGAGGACGGAGTGTAACTTGTGCAGCTTGTAGCTGATCTGTCCGTCAAGTGTGGAATAGGCCGGGATCTCAGCGGTTCCGAAATTCGACTGCCACAGGTAGGCGTCCTGCCAGCGGAAATTGATATTGAAACCGAGATTCTTAATCAGCCGGCGATTGCCGAAAGAGATGTTGTACCTGTATGCAGGGGTGTTGTACCTTGTCTCCCTTCCGGGATCATCTATGGATGTGAGCAGTTGATTGTTGGCAATGTTGCCCCCAATGTAGAAGGCTTTGGGCAAGCCGAGATTGAAACTTAGCGCCCAGCCCCATGAGGTCACTTTATCATCGGTGCTGGTCACGGTGCGGTAGCGTTTTTCCTCGTGTGTGTAAGGGTTTTGAGCGAGCAATTGGTTGGCTAAAAATCCTGTGTAGCGGTTGTGATAAACATATCCATCAACATATAACAGTTTATTCATCATCAAACCGTTAAATCCAACTTCAAATGTTTGTACCCTTTCGGGGCTAAATTCAGGAATGACAAAAGGGCCGTTTTCGAGTACAGCCGAGTCGAGCACGGGGTTGGAACCGGAAAGCGGATACACGGGATTAGTGAAAAAATCGTATTTTTCCTGCACTTTTCGGATGCCCCCCACCCCCCTGTAAAAACCAATATCGATATCGATCCACTGGTCGGAGATAGATGGAAAACGGAAAGCACTCTGCCATGAACCACGCAGATTGAACCGTTTATGCTGATCCATAGCCCAAACAGCCGATAGCCTCGGCGTGAAAACACCTTTGAAATAATCGTTTTTATCATAACGCGCCGAGGCATTGATTTTCAGGTGATCGTGAAAAAGTGGTTTTGCCAGTTGTAAAAACACTCCGAATTCATTGATGTTGACAGGTTTGCCCGGCTCGTCAAAAAACAAAGTGCCCTCACTGTTAACGATATATTTCCTGTAATTGAAACCCACCTGCACTCTCATCCAGTCCCATAGCCTGCTAAAATCATATGCCCCCTCAATCTGCCACAACTTGCTTTTGTCGATGATCTTCGCGCCACCTTCCGTCACAGGTTTGGAGATGATATCACCCCACAAATTCTTCAGTTCGCTGCTCCCGGCAAGTGGAAAGGCAGGCTCCCCCTCTTCCACAATATTGCCTTCTTCATCACGGTTATCCGCATTTTGCCTGCCCAGCTTATGCGCCTCTTTTTCGGGTTTACCTGCCGCACGGCTCAAAAGAAAGGTGGAGATGTAGTCGGTGTACCACTGTTCACTGCCTTTCCATGCTTCGTTCAGCCGCACCGCCGCACCGCCGATGTCATAAGTGTTGTGCGTATTTTCCGTCACACCCCAGGCGCGCACGTAAAAATCAGGAGACTTGATCTCCAACTTGCCTGACATCAGCACGAAATCCCCGATAGAAAAGCGGTTCTGAGCCGTAGCAATGCTACTGCCCTGATTATAGTTGAATTGGGCAATGGCCTCATAACGTTCCTTGAAACGGTAATGAGCAGCACCAGAGAGTTTCAGATTATAAGTATGTGTGTCAGCCAATTCATTCTCCTTCCATCCCGAGCGTGATACAAGCTGATCGGGCATCAAGGAGATGGCCGTATTGTAAAATTGCTCATAGGCCGGTGTGCCGGGCGTGAGTCCGAGTTGCTCCGCAAAAATTACCGCTATTTCAGGGGCAATATCGGCGAGGTTCACCGGAATAATAATGTCATCACCATACACGTTTACGCCATCGTATCCGGGGTTGTTTTCACGAGTGGATGCAGGATTGTCAAGATCATTTCGATCGCGGTAGTCCACCGCCTGCCAGTCAGTTGCCGCGAGGTATTCCCCAGTGATCTTAAAAGCGAATTTATCCTTGATCGCGAGGGCGTATCGCAATCCGATATCATACATCGGCGCAGAACTGTCGCGATAATCTGCATTGAGATGCATCAGGCCGCCCTGTGCCATGAAGCTGAGCCCCTGGTATTCGAACGGGCTCTTGCTCGTCATGAGCAGAGTGCCGTTAATGCCTCCGGGCCCGTAAAGCACCGATGAAGCACCGACGATCAACTCAGCACTTTCGATGTCAAGCTGTGACAAACCAAACATGTTGCCCGCGGCGTAGCTGAGTCCTGGTGAAATGTTGCTGATACCGTCAACAAGCTGATTCATGCGGTAATTGGATTCACCATTGAAACCTCTCGTGTTTGGAAAGCGGAAAGTAAGACTACTCACGTTCATATCCACGCCGCGCAGTTTGTAGAGCTCATCATAGAAATTGGCAGCGCCACCATTGCGGATATCGAGCAGACTGAGTTTTTCGATGCTGACAGGCGAGTAACGGATATTCTCTTCAATACGCGATGCAGAAACGACAACCTCCTGCCCGAGGATGATCTGAGGATTCATTTTGATGTTCAGTTCCATTGTGGAAGCAGTAACATCTTTTTCAATCGTTTCAAAGCCCACACATGAATAGACCAGTGTGAAAGGTGGTGAGGCTTTTGTTCGAAGTTCATAGGAGCCATTTATATCCGTAGATGTACCCGATAGGGTGCCTTTAATCACAATATTTACACCTATGAGGGGTTGGTCGTTTTCGTCTGTCACTTTCCCGGTTATGGTTGTCTGTGCTGATAAAGTGTTTAATATGCTTAGCAGCATCGTTGCAAGTAACACCGTAAAAAATGCCTTATTTTTCATGGCCACGGATTTGATATAAGTTCAATTTATAAAATATTCCTTAAAATTCAGAGTATTGGAGGAGGTGTCACAGCAGTATTGAAAAAGGCCGGCCGGCCGGAAAAATCATAAAAAGATGGTTGTCGATAAACCCCTTACAAGTAGCCCGTTTCACACTTTTTTAAG
>WGED01000240.1 GCA_015492915.1 Cyclobacteriaceae bacterium | reverse complement strand
TCGATCTCCTTGCCTGAAGTCACCATCAGATCAGCAAGCTCATCAATGATCAAAACGATATACGGCATGTACCTGTGCCCCTTCTCAGGATTCAGAAGCCTTTTGACAAATTTTTCATTGTACTCTTTTACATTGCGACAACCGGCACCCTTGAGCAGGGAAAGTCTGTTGTCCATCTCAAGGCAAAGTGAATTGAGGGTATAAATAACCCTTTTGGTCTCTGTGATGATCGGCTCTTCGCTGTCAGGCAGCTCAGCCAGATAGTGACGTTCGATCTTGTTGTAAAGCGTCAGCTCTACCTTTTTCGGGTCTACCATCACAAATTTGAGTTGCGCCGGATGGAGCTTGTAAAGCAATGAAGCGATGAGCACATTCAGTCCGACCGATTTTCCCTGTCCTGTCGCACCGGCCATCAGCAGGTGAGGCATTTTGGCCAGATCAGCAATATATACTTCATTGGAGATGGTTTTGCCCAAAACAACAGGCAGATCAAATCTGGTATTTTTAAACTTTTCTGTCGCCAGTACTGACCTGACTGACACCATCTCCCTGTTTTTGTTCGGCACTTCGATACCAATCGTCCCTTTACCCGGTATCGGAGCAATGATACGAATTCCCAGGGCGGACAGATTGAGTGCGATATCGTCTTCGAGGTTTTTGATCCGCGAAATTTTCACACCCGCTTCCGGGACTATTTCATACAGGGTAACAGTCGGGCCGATTGTTGCCTTGATGCTGCTGATGCCGATTTTGAAATTGATGAGCGTCTCGACAATCTTGTCTTTATTTTGCTCAAGTTCCTCTTTGGTAACCTGAACATTCGTCTGATTATACTCATTTAGCAATGAGAGATCCGGAAATTTGTAATTCCCAAGATCAAGGGTTGGGTCATAATGAGACAACTTTTCAACCGCTTTTTCCGCCTCAGTCTTTTCTTCTATCTCAAAAACAGGCCCCTCATCTTGTGCTTCGTCGGGTGGTTGGCCGGCACTCTCTATTGTAAGTTCCAGGTCGGTGTCTTTCCCCGTATCTGATGATTGCGTTTCCTTTGATGTCCGTCCATCTTCTTTTGTCTCGGTTACGGCTTCCTCTTTGTATGGATTTTCCTCGATTTTTTGATCTTCGCTCAGCATACCTTCAGAGCCCGCATCTGTGGTAACTTCCTTTTCGTGCTGCACCAGTGAGGTGATATTAAAAAAGTATATAGTGAATATCAGCAGCAAAAAGAGTAAAAATATATATGTCCCCCAACCAATCAGCCCATGCAAAATGGCTGCAATCTCATAGCCTATCCCCCCGGTAATAAATCCGAGTGGTACAGGATTGTTGACATCAAAAGTGATGTATCCGAATAATGTGCTGATCCAGAAAAGAAAAAACAGGATAAAATAAAATGACCTCCTAATCGGAACGAGCTGTTTTTTAAAAAGTATGTAAAATCCAAGCACAAAAAGAAAAGGCGGGATAAGAAATGATGCTATGCCAAACCACTGATAAATAAAATAATGGCTCGTCATGGCTCCTACCAATCCGAACCAGTTTTCTATCTCAAAACCAGACTCCCTGATATCTGAAGTTGATACAGCCTCAATCACGCTCTGATCGGCTTTGCCGGTGAAAAGGTAAGAGATAAATGCCGTGATCAGAAAAAACGCTGCGATCAGTAAAAAAATACCAATAGTGAGATGCAGCCGCCTGTCTCTGAAGAAGCCGAATTTCAGGGCAAACCGCTTCCTTGGTTTTTTTGCCTTTTTATATGCGTTTGATTTATAAGTATTTCTGCTCATCGAATTCTCTCAATTTGCAAAACTAATGAAATGATGAATATTTTGAGGAAAATAGGTGAAAATTGATTGGTGGTGTTAAATATCACAATGTTTACTGCTCATTCGCAAGTATTTTATTTATCCGTTTTATCAAGCCCGGTCCTTCATAAATAAATCCCGTATATACCTGCACCAAACTCGCTCCGGCATGCAGCTTTTCTATTGCATCCTTCGGTGTACTGATGCCTCCAACTCCGATGATAGGAAATGGATTTTTGGCATTTTTCTTAAGATAACGAATTACCTCGGTGGAACGATCGCACAAAGGCTTGCCACTCAACCCACCGTTGCCGATCTTTTCGATGATCTCATCATTGGTTGATAATTCACCGCGGGCAATGGTGGTGTTGGTGGCAATGACGCCTGACAAGCCCAGTTCTTCCACAATTTCAATGATATCGTCAAGCTGCTCGTTGGTCAGGTCCGGAGCTATTTTAAGCAATATGGGTTTTTGGTGATTTTTTGCTTCATTCCTCTTTTGCAGCCTGCCAAGGAGGTGTTTCAACGGCTCCTTTTCCTGTAACTCTCTCAAATTAGGCGTGTTGGGCGAACTGACATTGACGGCAAAATAATCGACATAATCAAAGAGTGCCTCAAAACACATCTCGTAATCGTGGAAGGCTTCCTCATTTGGTGTAACCTTGTTCTTGCCAATGTTTCCACCCACTATGATTTTTGATCTTCTCTTTTTGAGATTTTTTACCGCATTTCCAACGCCTTTATTGTTAAAACCCATCCTGTTGATGAGCGCCCGGTCTTTTTTCAGACGAAAAAGCCGGGGACTTGGATTACCGGGCTGAGCTTTCGGGGTCAACGTTCCGACCTCAATAAACCCGAACCCGAGGGTTTCGAACTCATCGATAAATTCTGCATCTTTATCAAAACCCGCAGCAAGACCGATGGGATTTTTAAATTTTATGCCAAATACTTCCCTTGCAAGGTTTTTATTTTCAAAGTGAAATATTGCCCTGAGCAACGCTGCTCCTCCCGGGAATCTGCAGACAGCCCTCAGCGCAGCAGTAGCAATGTGGTGGGCCCTTTCCGGAGAAAACAAAAAAAGTAACGGCCTGATGAAAAATTTGTACAATGTTTTATGCTTAAATTAATGAAATCCTTCTGCGGATCACCTGTCTTACCCGCTCGCAAAATAATTGTGGTGTCATGGTGCGCCAGTTGGCCATCACCAAACCACCCCCCACATTTATGTAGCTGTCAATATCGTATTTTTTCCATTCATCTATGATAAAATCACGGAAATTGACAGCGGCAATCCAGCCATCTTCCACTTCTTCAAACCATTCTTCGTAATAACAATCGTCCGAACCGTGGAAATTATATACATTCTCACCGATGAGAATATATTTATTGATACCGTTCAATGACAGATGATCGATAATGTTTCGTTTCAGATGCATGATGTCATTGGTGATTGCGTCATTCCACTCACCGATAAATTCTATGACAGCATAACCGGTATTGTAATCAACAAATAGCAATTTGATGTACAGAGTTTCAGAGCCAATAAAATCCCATGCCGGATCGATGTAATAATTGTAAATAGTATCGCGATACATATCAAAATGATATTCTTTCCCATAAAACGGAGAAAGCGCATCCTTCGAAGCATCGTAATATTTAAGCCAGGTATAATATGGCTCTATCTCATGCACTGCTCTTTAGCTTTTTAGTTTTCCAACAATTCTGAATTTTTCAAATACACGTTCATTATGAGGCGCCTCTTCGAGTTCTGAGGTCAGATCCAGTCCGGCCCAATGCTCATAGTGCCGGCCATCATGCCATAGTCGGGATGATGACAGGTCGTAAATCACACCTTTAAATCCACACCATATCTCCTCCTTGTCCTGCCCATTTCGCAATGCAAGCTGGGCTCGTGTGTATTCCTTCATACAGTTAAATTCTTCCACAAAGTTGGGAAGAAAATTAACAATATCGAAAACTACACCAATAGAAGAGAACAATATATTACCTTATTGCAGTTATCTATATGCCTGATTGCCTAATCATTGGCAAGAACACGAAGCCGGACAGGTTATCATTTATTAAAAAATCATTAGTTCTCCATACCGAATGGCACCCGACAGAAAACATTCCAGTTCTTTATTATGTAATTTTTTTAAAAATAAATACCTTACATTCCGGAATTTAAAGGAATATATAAC
>WGED01000239.1 GCA_015492915.1 Cyclobacteriaceae bacterium | reverse complement strand
TATAAGAGACAGATGTAATACCTCATGAAGAAGTGATGAACAAATACAGAAAATGGCTCTAGAAATTGTCTGGACTAAAAGGGCCGAAAAGGGATATGCAGAAGTTATTGAATATCTCAAAACGCATTTTACTGAAAAGGAAGTCCGCAGGTTTGTCCGTCAATCGCAGGAATTTTTTGAATTGCTTCGCCAATACCCCGGCATCCTCGAAAGCTCGAAAAAACACAAAAATATTCATCGGGGCCCGATGAACAAATTTACGATCCTGACCTATCGCGTCAGACCGCGAAAGCGGCAAATTCAACTGCTCAACATCCGTTCTTCCAGGCAAAAACCTGATAAAACCTGAAATGAAAACGCTCTTTCCGCTTCATGGCATCTTGCCTGTGCTCAACACTCCTTTCGATAAAGATGACCGGGTGGATTACGCAGCGCTGCGGGCGCAGGTGGACGAAGCACTGCGCGCCGGCGTTTCGGGTTTTCTCGTACCGGCGATGGCCTCAGAAGTGAATGCACTGACATTTCATGAAAAACTGACCATTATGGAGCATGTGCTCGACCAGGTGGCCGGCAGGGTGCCTGTGTTCGCCGGTTGTGCGGCGCCGTCACTGGATGGGTCGCGAAAAATACTCCGGGCCTTTTTGCAACTCGGTTGCCGCCAGGTGCTTATACAGCTCCCTTTCATGAAAAAAGAACAATTTTCTCATGATTTCATGACGTTGGCTGATGAGGGGCCTGAGGTGATCATGCTGCAGGACTGGGACGCCACGGGCTACGGACTGCCCGATGATCTTATCGCCGGGCTTTTTGAAGAAGTCCCTGCTTTTCGCTGCCTGAAGATCGAGGCGGTGCCCGCAGGCGTGAAGTATTCGAGGATTCTGGAGCTGACTGGCGGGAGGCTCAACGTGAGCGGCGGCTGGGCCGTGACACAGATGCCCGAAGGGCTCATGCGCGGTGTCCATGCCTTTATGCCCACAGGCATGCACTGGATTTATACGCGTATTTTCAACCTTTACAAAAGCGGTGACGAAATGGGTGCCGTGAAACTATTTCATGAGATTTTGCCTGTTTTGGCTTTTTCCAATCAGCATCTCGATATCTCTATCCATTTCTTCAAAAGGCTGTTGTGGCGGCAGGGCATTTACCCGACGCCTGCGGTGCGGGGTGGTCTGCTTCCGTTTGACAAGATACACCAAAAGATCGCCGATGGATTAATTGAAAAAATTATGGAAATTGAGCATGAAATCAAGGCAGGAAAACGCTGACCGGATTTTTATAAAAACATTGTCATGAAAAAAGCAGCATTTTTAATCATTTTCTCATCATGGGGTCTGGCAGCCGTGGCACAGGTGCAGATCAGGCCTCTGCCGGAAGAGGGCTTCGAAAAACGCATCAGGGATTTTGTTTACAACCTTTGGATAGTAGATACGCACGAACATCTGATGGCTGAAGAAAATCTCGATGGCAGTTCGATGATGGATTTTATGTTGTTATTGCACCACTATGCCGACGACGACATCAAATCGGCGGGCATGGGAAAACCGGAATTTGCTGAGCTGCTGACAGACAAGTACACGGTGGCGGAGAAATGGCAGCGCGTGAAGCCCTTTTGGGAAAATGCCAAATCGACCGCTTACGGCCGTGCAGTGCTGCTGGCCATCGACAAGCTGTTCGGCATTCCGGACCTCAATGATGAGACCGTCGAAAAGCTGTCGGAGAAGATCAGGGAGGCATACGGAAAAGGCTCCTGGGATGACTATGTGTTGCATGAGCGAGCCTTGATACGCTATGCTATCCTCGATGTGGGCAAGCGCAGGCTGGACGACCCTAATTTCCGTTATGTGGAAAAGTTCGATAATTTCATCAGAGTGTATTCCCATGCCGATATTGAAAAAATAGCTCAGAATGCAGACTTGACCATTGCCTCGCTGGAGGATTATGAGAAAGCGCTGGAAAAGGCCTTTGACGAAGCATTGGCCAGGCACATCGTCGGGGTGAAATCCGCGCTTGCCTACCATAGAATCCTTGATTATCAGGACACGCCGCGGCCAGTGGCCGAGAAGGTGTTCAACGACCTGATGGCGGCAAATAGCGATGATGCCTTCCCTTTTGAAGAAGTGAAGCCGCTGCAGGACTACATCATGCACCGCATCATCCGTCTGGCGCAAAAGCACGATCTACCCATGCAGATACACACAGGCCTGCAGGCCGGCGACGGCAACATCATCCGCAATTCGAACCCCGCCCTGCTTGCCAACCTTTTCATGCAATACCGTGATGTAAAATTCATCCTTTTTCATGGGGGCTACCCCTATGGCGGTGAGTTCGGGACGCTGGCCAAAAACTTCCGCAATGTGTACATCGACCTCTGCTGGCTCTATATCATCTCACCTTCCTACGCCGGACGATATCTGCATGAATGGATCGAGACGGTGCCCGCCAACAAGATCATGGCCTTCGGAGGTGATTTTCACAATGTCGAAGGCGCCTACGCCCATTCGCTTATGGCGCGTGAGGTGGTGGCCAACGTCCTCATCGAAAAGGTGCGCACCGGATACATGACGGAAGCGGAAGCCAAAGCGGTAGCGCAGAAAATTTTATATCAGAATGCCAAAGACCTGTTCGGGCTCGAATGAGTGATCTACTCCTTTTTGTTCACCAGGTGTTTTTTGCGGTATTCGGTGGGTGTACAGCCCATCACCTGTCTGAACTGTCGTGAAATGTTCTTACTGTCATTCAATCCCAGATCCATGGCAATCTCAAAAATCGAATCATCGGTTTCGAGCAACCTTTTGGTAAATCGTTCGATGCGGAGGTTGAAGATATATTCATAGACAGGATAGCCCGTCACCTTGTGAAAGCGCTTTTCGAGGGAGCGCCGGGAAAGGGGCACTTGTTTCAGCACATCATCCACCTTCAGGTTTTTTTCGACATTGTTGTGGATGTATTTAAGCGCCGTACCTATCAGCGTATCACTGGTCGCGTAAATGTCAGTAGAATTGCGTGTAATGACCTGTGTAGGCTGTACCGCGATGTCGTGGAAATCATTTAGGTCGTATCTGATCATATAGTGCAGCAACTCTGCAACTTCGTATCCTGTCTTTTCAGCTCCTTGAGCAATGCTCGACAGTGGTGGTGCGGAAATGTTGCAGATCGTCTCGTCATTGTCAACACCCAAGACGGCGATTTCCTCCGGCACCCTGATCCCGGCCAGTTGGCATGCTTCAGTGATGTGAATAGCGAGGTTATCGTTAGCTGCCATCAGCGCGATGGGTTTGGGAAGTGATTTAAGCCATTGACCTAATGCCGACGGCATATAAAACCACATTTCACCCGGTGCGTTTTTTTTCTTATGCTGGTATTGGTAAACATTGTACCCTTCTTCTGCGAGCCGGGCTTCGAATCCCTTAGCCCGTTCCCTCGAGTAGATGATATTTTCAAAACCATAGTAGGCGAAATTTTTATAACCCCTGGCGAGAAAATACTCAGCCCCCATACTGCCTGCCTTCAGGTAATTACCGGTCATGTTGGGTACGTGTTTGTGCAGGCCTTTAAAATCCTGTGAAATCACGGCAATTCCTTCTTCAAGAAACAGTTCGGGCCTGGATTCGAATTCAAATTTTCCAATGATCCCGTCAGCACCCCAATCCTTAGCCCATTTTAATACCCCTTCGATTCCTTTGCGCTCCAAATATGTGAGTGGCATGCGACAAAAACTCCACGGACCATATTTTTGGGAGTAGCGCATGATACCCTTTACCACCTCTTTGGCAAAAACCTCTGCCAGGTCGATCATAAGAATGATCTTGATCATCAGATCGAATTAATTAATGCCCTATTTGAACAAGTCTTTAAAACTTTCAATGGTTTTATTGCTCACAAGCGGCTTGGCCCAGAAGCTGATGCTCAATATATAGCCGAGTGTCACGAAAATGAACAGCATGCCCACTTTCAGTGAAATAAGATCGCTGATGCCGCCGATGAGAATCTGCACTACCGCCCCGCCAGCGATACCCGTCATCAGAATACCGGCGAAAGAGCCGTGATGCTGTGAAACCGAATTGAGCGCGAGTGAAATGATGATAGGATACATTACCGACATGAAGAAGCCTGAAATAGGAAATGCCCACAAAGATATCTGCGGTCCGGCAAACAGGCCGGCTGCCAGGCTGATCATTGTGATAACGGTAAACCACCTCAGCACTACTTTGCTGTCGGCCAGCTTCAGTAGGATGAGTCCCAAAATACCGCCGATGGTCATAAGACCCCAGAAATAGGAAACGGCATCGGCGCCCGCTGTGTCGGGATCAAAGCCATGATAATTCGATAAAAATTTCGACATCCAGTAAGAGATGCCCTGCTCGGAACCTACATAAGCGAATATACCGAGGAAATAGAGGATTACATATTTATTTTTAAAAAGCTCGAGATAGCTGTCTTTGGTCCCGACTTTTTCATCCTCCTGCAGTTCCACCTTGGGAAATTTGACCATCATGATCACAACGATCATCAAAATGCTTATCAGTGCGAATATCCAGTAAACGGAAATCCATGACATATCGGATGGTACGAGGCCCGTCATCATGCCGATAAGGGGCTTATCCACATTGCCTTCTGCGATATTCGTGACAAAATAGGAATACATCTGCGGACTGATAAACGATGCGGCGCCGAAAATGAGCTGCGCCAGCACCGAATTGAATGCGTAGTGTTCTTCGCCTCCCGATACTCTCAGCAGTGGGTTGATAACCACCTGAAGCACTGCCATTCCTGTGCCTATAGCGAAGAGTGAAACCAGGAATATATTGAATTGGGGATAAAGCGCAAAGATCAGCGAGGCGCCAAATGCGAGTACGAAAGCCAGTATCATCATTCGCTTTTCACCCCACATCTCAACCAGAAATCCGGCCGGAATCGACATGACGCCGTAGGCGATAAAAAAGGCGAATGGCAAAAAGCCCGCCATGGTTTCCGTGAGCTCAAAATCTGACGAAACAACCGGATTGAGCGCGCCGAGAATATTTGTCAGGAAGGAAATGACAAAAAATGTAAGGAGGATAAGGACGACAATAATGTAATTTCTTTTCATACCGTTTTGTATTAAGAAGT
>WGED01000238.1 GCA_015492915.1 Cyclobacteriaceae bacterium | reverse complement strand
CTTTTATATATTTGTGAATATACTCTTGAAATACACGATACCGGATGTGGAATCAATTTTAGCAGAATTTATGTCTACAACCTTAGTCGTAATCTTGATTTGGAAAGGGTGCTCACCAAGTTTACTGTCGATGGGAAGGATTACGATGCACCTGAGACAATCTCCATAATTTCGCCGACAAACGAAAAAAACCACATCATCATTAAATGCTCTTTTCCTGATGTTCACGGTAGTGACATTTATTGGGTGTGTCGTTTAAATGGTATGACGGGAGAGATACGGCCTTTGATGCGATTAGAAACCATCCATATCTAGGAACCTTTATCTGGGCCGGGAATATGACCGCGCCACGGGGCTTTATTACTATCGCGCAAGATATTACGACCCGGAGACTGGGACCTTCACGCAGGATGACCCGATCCACTTCGCCGCCGGGGATTTGAATGTTGGTCGGTATGTCTGGAACAATCCGCTGAATTGGAATGACCCGAGCGGGTTGGCAGCTGGTATTTCTTATGCAGGCCAGTCGAGAAGCTCTCAGGCGGCGATTGCAGGTGGTTCCGGTGTCAGGCGCTTTACCAGTGGCTTGCAAACTGCACGGGCTCTAGCTCGACCTAGAGCGCTTCAGGGGGCGACTCGCGTTGCCGGGCAGCTTGCCTGCCAGCTTTTTGGTGCCGCGTCTGCCATAGATGTGTTAGGTGTTGTTGACTGGACGGTGTGTGGTGCGCAAGCGGCTATTGCCAATGAAAGCACGGAATCTAAAACGCAGACGGAAACCGAGGCGAGTGAGGCGAGCGATGCTGATGATTCTGAGTGCGCCGATGGCAATCCTCTCAGTGAACATGACAGAAAAGTGAATATTAGGTCATCCCACACGAATCATTTTGGAAGTTGCTCTGGCAATTTGAGTGAAGATCAAATGATAAGAAATCGAAAACATATACTGCGAGAGATTGACGCCAGAAAGAAACGGCGAGAACAATGTTATGGAGGCATAAATGATAAAGGCCATCAAGAAAGAGATGATAAGCTGGAAAAGATGTTGAAAAAATGTAACCGAAAACTGGGTTTGGAATGACACAGGAAATTATTGATTGCTTAAAACAGAGCTTCCCTATGGAGCCGGTGCCTACCCAAGTGCTTAGGGAAAAGACCATGGCAACCAGTCTTGAGAGGGCAGAGGCTGAGGCTTATAAAGGAAAAAAATGGGATGAGCTCACGGTAGCATTTATTAAAGGCAATAATAACGCGTATTTTGAGTTTCCAGATATAACCTATAGATATTATTTGCCGGGATTCTTGTATGCGGGAATTAAAGAGAATAATAGAGAGCTCCCTATATATGAAATATTCCAATATCATTTTTGTGAGTTTCACAACGCGCAACCCAGTCAAAGAAATCAACAAGAGTTTCATTTGAATCTTTCGCAAATAAAAAGCACAACATTAGCGCATTGGGTGGGCTACACGGAACAACAATATGACGCCATTCGATTGTGGTTTGGCTGGCTGTTGGCTGAGAACAGCGCGTTTCGCGATAAGTATGATCCGCCGGAATATATCTTGCCCGACAGTTTTATTTTCAATGTTTTGGAATATTTTAAGAAACCTTTCGTGAAGAAATAAGGTAAGACTGGCGAATGAATTGTTCTAAGAATGGCCTGATTGTCCAAAATATCAAAATAGAATCCCTTCCTGATTAGAAAATTGTGAAGCCTTCAAGGGGCACGTGATCTGGAGACGCCAACGGGGCAGGCGTCGTGGCCAATGAGTATGATTATGACAGCTATGGCCGCCCGAGCATTATCGCCGAGGCGGTGGAGCAGCCTTATATGTATACGGGCCGGGAATATGACCGCGCCACGGGGCTTTATTACTATCGCGCCAGATATTACGATCCGGAGACGGGCACCTTCACGCAGGACGACCCGATCCACTTCGCCGCCGGGGATTTGAATGTTTCGAGATATGTGGGGAGTAATCCGGTAAATTGGAATGACTCCAGTGGGTTGGTCATTGCCGCGGAATATGGCGGTACAGATTTTACAGATGAGGCAACTAAAGCAGGTGCATTTGGCGTTGGGCTTATTGTTGGGTGTATACTCACAGAGGCCTCTGGTTATGTGAAGGGGGCAGTAACTGTTGGCCTTGGTGGAGAATACATCCGAACTTCTCCGTGCATGGTTGCTGCGGTGATTGATCCATCACGGGCATTACCTGGCGACACGCCCATAGCTCCTATTACCACTTTGCCAATAGCGGCAACTCAGACTTGCTCGAATCGAACAAAGAGAGACCTTAAGAATAGGCAAAATAAAGCATGTAACCGGAAGAGAAGTTGTCAGGGGCTGAATTCTGCCGATCACAGTAGTGAAATATTAAGGAATATTGTAAGGAATCAAGAATGTATGGCAGCGCGCATGGCTGTTATGAATATTTGTTTTGGGGGAGGAGATCAGAGGCATGCCAGAGTGGTCGAAGATGTGAAAGAGGTTCTGAAGCAATGCCAAGGACTTTGAAAATGAGAGAAAAAAATATAGATTTAAGCAATCGCATATTGGAAGCGTTCGATAATGTGCCGTTTCCGGAATTTAACAAACTACTTGAACAATTGGCTTTTGAGCGTGCAAAATTGGGTGATGACGAGCCAGTAATATTTGCAAAAAAAATATATGGTCGTGATATCCCGTTAGATAGTGATGGCCTTTATAAATTTGAAGAAGTGTACAGTTTTTTATCGCCAGAGGCGATGCATTATTATTGGCCTCGTATGGTAGCGATTGTCTTAAGAGGCGATGTTGAAGCGGATAATAATTTTGTTGGAATAACGTTACATTTTGCTTTTTCTGTTAAACATCTCAAAAGTCTCAGTTTGTCTGATGATTATGAAAAGTTAAAAATGGTCATTAATTTCATGTCTCCACACCAAAAAAAATACTTGGCGGAAGGCGTACAAGAAATTATGCGAATTTTACCAGAGTTTAATTTTGAATTTGATGAGTTCGTAAAAATGTTATCTTCAGACTCGGTTGAGTAGGAGACAGCGACAGAGGTAGCGCAAGGAGGGGAGCTGGACAATTAGGAATTGCGCTTGCATGTTTGCTTAATCGAGAAGCGGCAAAAATTACACTCGCCAGTCAGGGGTTGGATCCCGATTCTTATGTTATCGGTCCGTGCGGTGTCATCGCAATGCCGAAACCCGCCCCGGATCCAGTTCCACCCCTAATTATTACAACACCCGCATACACACCAGTGCCCTCTGTGCCGATTACGCGAGTGAGAGATGATGCTGATGATAGTGATGATAAGGATGAATGTGATGCAGAATGGGACGAGGCGTTTGAGGATTGCGCAGAAAATCAGGGGAAAGACCAACATAGGAACCGCACCCCCGCGCATATGTCACTTCATCAGTGCGCTAAGGGATTGGTTTCTCAAAGGTGTGGTGGTAATAGAGTGGAATGGTAAGAGATTATAGAAAAATTACTCACGAAAAAATATCGGGAGAATGCTATGGATTTACGGGAAAAATTTATACAGCTAAGGAAAGAAAAAAGATATGATGAGATAATAGCGCGGTGTGAAAAGCCTGAAACAATAGATAAGATTGGTGAAGGTGAGGCTTTGTATTGGAAAGCTTCGGCTTTGGGCGGTAAGGGCTCCGTCAAGGAAGCCTATGAGATTATGCAAAAATTAATTGAGGAATATCCAGACGAACTTAAATATCCAAGTTATTTTGTGCGGCTACTATATCGCAATTGCTATGATTTTTCTATTGTGAAACAGGTATGCGACCAAGCGTTGAGCAAGACCCATGTTGAGAACTATAAATATTATGAAGATTATTTTCTTATTATAAAAGTGTATATCGAATTAGAAAACAATAATCCGCAGGCGGCCATGAATATCCTGAAGAAGATAGCAGATAAAGACTGTGGCATCTATATCAATAGGCGCTATTGGTCTTATACAGAACTCGTTGAGCGCGCAACGGGGCAACAGGTGGGGCAATGAACTAAAACCCGTTACCGATTTTTTGACCGCATCAGCCGCGATATGGTGGTGATGACGCTAGAGCCGCCTGATGGTGAGGCCGCCACAATCAGGGCCACGCCGGAACATCCGTTCCTCACACTTTCAGGAGGCTGGACTGAGGCCGGAAGCCTGAAAGCAGGCGATTTTGTCTTCGACATAGATGGCAGCGCGCCTGTTATGGTCCAGTCAATAAGCTTTGAAATTTTAAGTGAAAAAGTTTACAATTTCGAAGTAGAAGGCAACCACAATTACTTCGTATCAGAAGACGGCATTCTTAGCCATAATGGAAAGAATGGGAAAAAATGTGGGTGCAAGGCCAAGAGTACTAGAAATGCGCTCATCGGGGCTATTATGCAGCTTGTTGCAGAAGAACTTCCCCCAAAGGCCGGATCAATCGACCCTGAAG
>WGED01000237.1 GCA_015492915.1 Cyclobacteriaceae bacterium | reverse complement strand
TGAGGCCGGGACTAACGAACCCTGATTTCTACAAACCTGGCCGTCCCGACCGAAAAAGCACAAGATGCGCACCAGCCTCATATATGGCTAAAACGAAGAGTCAGCGCTTAACACACGCCCCAACAATGATGCCGACCCTAGCCTCAAACGGGCTGATGAACAGTCTATTTTTTTCGGCGCATCTTACGGAGGTCCAAAACAGACCAGGGCCGGGTCGTGTGCACGAAACCATAAAATGGCCGCTTTCTGAAAGCATAAATGGGCCGACAGTCTAACCCATTGATTTTGAATATTTATCGAGGAAGAGATGTCTGTTTAATGCAGATGGCAGCCGCTACGGTATGCTTCCGTGCTCTAACCGGCCGACAAGGTCCAGCAGGGTCTGCCGCTCCCCATCTTCGATGGCCTGCAGAGGTGATTTTCCGGCAAGCCCGCAGGCTGGCATTGTCATGAACTCGGCAGCTTTGATTTGATCTTCCAGCAGCGCCAGGACTGCAGATGCCACTTCAGGGTCTTTTGCCTTCAACTGCTTGAATATGTCGACCAGCTCGAATTCATAATTCGTCCGAGCCCGGTGTGCGGCTTCTGATAATGCTTCACTGGTATTGAACGAATACTCGGTGGTCTCGCCCCTTTCTGATTCCTGCAATCCTGTCTTAATCTGAGATACGAAAGATGGCCCCAGTTTCAGAAAATTTTCAACTTCCTCTGGTGAAATAGATTCTTGTGCCAGCTCTTCAAGAAAGGATGGCTGATCATCCCTTCGACCGGAGATAACCAATGCGGCAAGTTTTTCCGAGCCCAGCGTTTTCTCGAACATGGCGGCATAGTCAGGTTCCAAAGCCTTAAATTCATGCCACAGCTCCATTAACATCTGATCTATCTGCTGGCCGTACTCGACTCCGACTTTTGCCAATCTAGCAATATCGTGTGAATTGCTCATCGTATCAGCATCTACTTGACCGCATACGGTTTCATGGAGGATGTGAGGATAGCCAGTTGCATATCGAGATGCTCAAGACAGGAATGAATCCTTCGAATAATAAAAAATGGGCGAATCACACAATTATAGATCGGCAAAGAAAATCCAAAATAAGGAACAGTGATTAACCCGATCAATAGCAGCTTTGAGGGCAGCCCGAGCGGGGAAAGAATAAGCAGCAGCAATATCAATCAGCAGAAAATAGGCGGTGCAGATAAAAAGATACATCCAAGCGCTTATAGCGCTGAATATCGGAATATGGATTCGTATATCGTCGTTTTTGATTGCTCGAATATCACCATAGCGAACCACGCTGCGTAACTCATCTTTTGTGGCGATACCTCGGTTTTGAGCCTCTTCAACTAATGCCCTAAGACGAGCGTTGCCGCGTCGACCATACAAGCATGAGAATCGACACGCTTGGAATGTTTCCTGTGCATTTGTGACCAGAGTTGAATCGTCGGCTACTTCTTTCTCCAAGATTCTTTCGAATTTAAGGTAGCTCAAAACAGTTAGGATGCCCGGCTGCCCCCAACGGAAATACCAAGGTGAGCCCTTGGGGATAATTTCGTAATCCTTGTCCGAGTATTTTCTTTGAAAAAGAAGCAGGAAAAATGTCTTCACTTTCGTCAAATGTATTTGTTAAAAGCAAGAGTTAGCCATTAAACAGGGCCTTTACCACCCCGATATCGACTTGTTCATCTTTTCGCCCTGAATAGGCGACACACAGCATCTTAAAAAAATCTGATCTGGATTTCCTGGGGAGGAGCTTACCGCTATCGTCACGGCAAATTTCATCGACAACATCAAAAATGTCCATGAGAGTATTGATGTTAAAGCGGACCTCTGAAGGATCATAGTGCTCGCCAAAAAAAATGTAGTGCATATCCACACCTAATTCTGCGATTGCCATCAGGAATCGGTAGTTCGGGGCACCTTCCTCTTTCTCATAGAGATATTGCGTAGCACGTTTGATCCCGGCACGCTCGGCAAAGCCCTGCTGGTTCAGGCCGAGCCGCACCCGCTCTTCGCGCAATCTCCCACCGTACCCGGATTTCAGGACATTACTCATGGCGCTATTATGCGTGATTTGCAAATAAAACTACAATTAACTAATATTTTATACATGTCATTAAATTATACTACAAAAGATGCCAACCTGCGCACTCCCGAGGAAATACGTCAGGAGTTTGCGATGCGAGGTATCGCGATTAGCTCTTGGGCCCGCGAAATGGGCTTCTCCCCGGGCCTGGTCCATCAAGTATTGGCCGGCAGACTCCGGTGTGTAAGAGGCCAGGCCCACCAAGTGGCCGTGATACTCGGGCTAAAGTCCGGGGAAATTGGTGAAATCAGTGATCTGCCCTTCAGGGCAAAGGAGGCGGAAGACTCAGGGGAATAATTCAGAAGTCTGAAAACAACACAGGCCCGAAAAGGGCCTGTATTAATTGGCGGTAATGCCACGTAGAACAGTACCAGCGCTGACACCTCTAGTATCGTCCTCGTTTCTTTATCCGTCAAGCCCCAGCCTTGTCCAATATGAAATGAGTCTGAAGGGAGGGGCCTGTTTCTAATATGAAATGAGTCTGGAGCGAGCTGAAGCGGGATCGGGTTCCGTTCATGATGGAAGGATGAAAACCATCATGA
>WGED01000236.1 GCA_015492915.1 Cyclobacteriaceae bacterium | reverse complement strand
GAGAAAGTACCTGAGGTGTGTAATTCACTCCTCTCCTTTTGAGATTCCAGGTATAAGCTTTCAGATGATGTCCCGAACCGCGCAGTAAGTTACCATACACCAATGCAATATCTCTGTTGTCAACATCGGTATCGAGAATTCTCCGGAGATCCTCAATATCAACTTCTTTGATCAGCGCACCGACTTTGAGTGCCTCGATATCGCTTACCGAACCCATTTCGATCAGGTCATTGTACAATTGCTGAAGATCTTCATTAACAAACTCGCCAATATCAGTGGTTGCTGCAGGGTCTGACAATCCATAGCGGTGGATAAGTTCGAGGACTGCATCCATGTGAGCCTGCTCACTCCTGGATATATTCTGAAATGTGATAATGCCCCATTTGTCATACATGATCAGATAAACGTCGCGAGCCAGTTTTTCTTCTTCTCGCATAAACAGGATATCTTCCAGTTCGTCATCGCTCAATTCCTCTAACGGTACATCCGTCAGCAGTGATTGGGTATTGCTCTGATCAATAATCTGATCATTGTTGTCTACCAATGTGGTAGATGAAGTGGCAATAGTAGTTTCCGCTGTGTCTGTTGAATCGCAACCTGAGAATATCCAGAGGCTTGCTACCGCAATCATTGCGTATGTCAACATTGATTTTTTCATTTTTTTCATAATTGATAATTTTTTTAAAGTTTTCATGATGTACAGATGTTTATTGTTTTATGAATTATTTCATTCGTTGCTTACATCTATCTTAACGGAAATTATAACTCGCTGATTATTAATGATATAATAAATCAACCAAGCATGCTGTCGCTTCAACCAACTGCATGATAAGTCCAACAAGCGAAACAGGAAAATTGTACTTTTTAAATACGAATGGAGGGACTTAATTCTCTATGGAAGGAGAATCGAAGGAAATAATACGATAAAACCAGGATATTACTCCGACCCGGCAGTTTGGTTTTTGAGCAACCGCTTGCGCAGATTTGAAAACACATAAAACATCTCCACAGCTACCTGCCGGCATTTGTTCTGAAATATCTCATCTTCATTGCCAGTACCATCATGACCACCAGGATCTTCATAGGGAAGAAATAATCTCTTGTAGGTACCCGCGACATTCTGCACGTTGATCTCGGCATTTTCATCGACAAAAACAGCCATAAACTCATGACGCGGATTGGACGGATGTCTTATTTTTTTCGTAAAAAGGTTTACGGGTTTAATATTGTACGAATACTTGAGGCGGTACACCCTCATGCCCTCAACATCCTTTCTATATGCAATAAAGCCCGCTTTTTCAAGGGTTGTTATGGTTTTTTCCGAAATCTCGCCCGGCTCAATACCGCCGGAGTACGCTTTATAGCCTTTGAAGCCAAAATAAAAAGCTGCTGCTTCCGACCACACGCGCGCCATCTGTCCGATAGCGTTGTCGTCGGTGCTGATGAAAAGAATCTGTAACGGTGCCCCGCTGAGCCTTTGCTCTTCAAGAAAGTAAACGATCTCCTTAAGGCGATATCGCCGCTCTTCGGGAATCTTCCTGAAAAAATCGGGGAAATCCCTCACATATTCATTGAGAATCGGATACAGATCATTGAACGAAGATGACTGAGCCATAGCCCACCCATGCCCCATGCCCATTAAAATTAAAGCAATGAAAAATTGTCTGATTCTCATATCTGTTGTTTAATCATTCAGTCTATGACGCCATTTGCTCCCTGAGGTGTTCCGATGTATTGTTTTCAGATTTTCTTTTCCAGTCAGAATATCTGTGCCAAGGATTGCCGCCAGCACAGCTTCAGGTTCGGCGGCGGATTTCAATGTGATCTTTTCCCTGTTCCTGTTCACAAAGCCTGTATCGTAGCGGCCGGTTGCAAATTCTTCATTCTCCATGACAATCAGACCAAAATCAAGGGTGTTTTTTACACCGCTGAGGTGGAATTGCCTGATCGCCCGTTTCATCCTGGCTATGGCTTCTGTCCTGTTTTGAGCATGAACGATCATTTTACCGATAAGCGGATCATACTCCATGGGTATTTCCATCCCCTCCTCATAGCCGTCATCTACCCTGATGCCCGGCCCTTTTGGAGGGCGGTACACATTCAAATCTCCCGTATCGGGTAAAAAGTTATTCCGCGGATCTTCGGCATAAATCCGCAGTTCAATAGCATGACCGTTCATTGTAAGGTCATCTTGCGTAAAGCCGAGTGGCTGCCCCTCAGCAATCCTGATTTGCTCCTTCACGAGATCAAGGCCGGTAATAAATTCGGTCACAGGATGCTCCACCTGAAGACGGGTATTCACTTCAAGGAAATAGTAGTTCTTCCCGCTATCCACCATAAATTCCACCGTCCCGGCATTGATGTAACCGCAGGCACGCGCAAGCTTAACAGCCGCTTCTCCCATCTGTCTGCGCAATGATTCATCGAGTACCACGGATGGCGCCTCCTCTATCACTTTCTGATGGCGCCGCTGAACGGAGCATTCCCTTTCAAACAGGTGCACTATATTTCCATGCTGATCTGCAAGTATCTGAAATTCTATGTGCCTTGGGTTTTGAATATATTTCTCTACAAAAACACTCCCGTCGCCAAACGCCTCTCTTGCTTCGCTCACTGCTCTCCCGATATTTTCTTCCAGCAAATCCGGCTCCCACACGACGCGCATCCCTTTGCCTCCGCCGCCTGCTCTGGCTTTGATCAGAAGAGGATAACCGATTTCCGCAGCTTTGTTTTTCATTTCAGGGGTAATCTCCTCCTCGATCAGAAAACCCGGGATAACGGGAACCCTTTCTCTGATCGCCGTATCTTTTGCGATCAGCTTGTCACCCATCATCTTGATGGCATTAGCCGGTGGGCCGATAAAGATCAGTCCTGCCTCTTCCACCGCTTTGGCAAACCGATGATTTTCCGATAAAAACCCATAGCCCGGGTGGATAGCATCAACCTCTGCTTTTTTTGCTGCCCCGATGATAGCATCGATGTCGAGATAAGGTTCATTTTCTTTTTTTTCAAGCCTGTACACCTCATCAGCCAGCCGTACATGCATCGCCACACGATCAGTGTCGGAATATACAGCCGCAGTGGCAATTCCCCATTCATTGGCTGCATTGATGATGCGTACAGCGATCTCCCCCCGATTGGCAATGAGTATTTTTCGTATTTTCTTCATGAAATATTGTTAAAAACAGGCGCAATAAATTATTTGCCCTGCCAGGGATCAATAATTGTTTTGTCCCGCAATTATGTTTCAATATAAAATTTATTTCAGTTTTATCAGCCCCGCAAAAAATATTCTTCATTTTATATGGTACCTGTTCATATTCAAAACCTTACGGCAAACCGCTCAAATACCTTCCTTACTTTGGCTTAGAGTTATTTTAATGTTAAATTTGCAGCCATTAATAATTTGGATGGCAATTTAAATTTAGTAGCGTGGATATTTTTGATAAACTTGACATCAGCAAAACACCGTTGGGCAGGTTTGCAGATGATGATAACGGATACTTCATGTTTCCCAAGCTGGAAGGTGAAATTGCTCCGAGGATGAAATTCAGAGGACGTGAAGTACTGACTTGGAGTTTGAACAATTATCTCGGGCTGGCCAATCACCCCGAGGTCAGAAAGGCGGATGCCGAAGCGGCAAAAGAATGGGGAATGGCCTATCCTATGGGAGCAAGGATCATGTCAGGCAATACCACATATCATGAAGAACTTGAGCGTCAGCTTGCAGAATTTGAGCAAAAAGAAGACGCCATGCTCCTCAACTACGGATATCAGGGCGTATCGTCGATCATCGACGCAGTCGTTGACAGAAAAGACGTGATCGTATATGATGCCGAGTCTCACGCCTGCATTATTGACGGGGTAAGGCTGCATCTCGGGAAAAGGTTTATTTTTCCCCACAATGACATGGAAGGTCTTGAGAAGCAATTGCAGAGAGCTACCAATATCACCCGCGAAACAGGTGGTGGTATTCTGGTAATTTCAGAAGGTGTATTCGGCATGTCAGGTAATCTGGGCGATCTTAAAGGTATCGCAGAGTTGAAAAAGAAATATAATTTCCGCCTGCTCGTCGACGACGCACATGGTTTCGGCACGATGGGCGAAACCGGCGCAGGTACAGGCGAACACTTTGGCGTGCAGAATGAAATAGATATTTATATATCAACATTCGCCAAATCCATGGCGGGAATAGGCGCTTTCGTGGCAGCAGACAAGGATGTGATAAAATATCTCCGATACAATGTGCGATCACAGATTTTTGCCAAGTCACTTCCCATGCCGATGGTGATAGGGGGCATGAAAAGGCTTGAACTGCTGAAAAACGACAAAAGCCTCAAGGATAACCTCTGGAAGGTGGTAAATGCCCTGCAATCGGGCCTCCGCGAAAAAGGATATAACCTCGGCACCACGCAATCACCTGTGACACCGGTATTCCTCAACGGAACCGAGATTGAAGCCGGTAATCTGATCGTGGATATCAGAGAAAAATACAACATTTTCTGCTCAATCGTTATTTTTCCGATCGTGCCGAGAGGTACTATCCTGCTCAGGTTGATTCCGACGGCAGCTCATACATTGAAAGATGTGGAAGATACCATTGCGGCATTTGATGCGGTGAGGGATAAACTGAAATCCGGCAAATATCGCGAGGAGAATGTTTTCGATTATATTTAAAAAATTTTTAAAAAACGGGCTTATTTTATTGATTTTTCAACATTTTAGCTATATTGCCCTTGTAAACCTTAACAGTTTTTAAAGTAACCATAACGTTTATAACATGAAAAGATTTGATGAACTTAGAGATTTAGTAATGTCCCTTGAAGCAGATTTCCAGAAATTCTACGAAAAAGGAAACCAAGCCGCCGGGACCAGAGTGAGAAAAGGCATGCAAGAACTCAAAAACCTTTCTCAAGCTATCCGTAAAGAGGTACAAGACATTAAGAACAGCAAGAAGTAATTCGCTGTATTCCAATCACAAAAAATTAAAAAGGAGCATAATATGCTCCTTTTTTTATTGTACAAAATCTTATGGCTTTTCCTTAAATATTAGCCCGGAATGCTCAGAGAAGGCTTTTTATGGTTGCTGACAGCTTTTCTGAAGCCTTGACCAATGGCAGCCGGACATGATTGTCACATATCCGCAGCAAGCTTAATGTCTCTTTTATTCCTACCGGACTCGATTCGGAATACATGTGCGGGTTGAGGCTGTTGAGCCGGGGCATAAAAGTCCTTGCTTTTTCATAATCACCCTCCAGCGCGGCACGTACCATTCCCGACATTTCTGCAGGAAGGGCATTGGCCAGTACCGAAATGGCGCCGATAGCGCCCACGGAGATCATCGGTACTGTAGCCATATCGTCACCTGAAACAAGTACGAAATCATCAGGTTTGCCAACAGCAATATCCATGATTTGTCCGAAATCTCCCGAAGCCTCTTTAATACCCATGATATTTTCATGCTTTGCCAGCTCAAGAGTCGTGGCAGCGGTCATGTTGGTACCGGTTCGCTTGGGAACATTGTACATAAGTACAGGTACGGGGCATACATCAGCGATGGCCTCATAATGAGCGATGATGCCTTTCTGGCTCGGCCGGTTATAGTACGGACTCACACTCAGCAACGCCGCTACTCCTGTCCAGTCCATCTCCCGGATATGATCGATAATATCCTGTGTATCATAGCCACCGGTGCCATATACCACGGGGAGACTCCCGGGGTTATGTTCCAGAATGAACTTCAAAAGCGCCCTTTTCTCATGTTTATCGGTTGTAGCCGACTCACCGGTGGTCCCATTCACCACATAGTAATCCACACCGCCATGAGCACAATGCTGCAGAAGTCTTTCAAAACCCGAATAGTCGATTTTAAGATCCGCAGTAAAAGGTGTGACCAGCGCCACTCCCGTTCCTTTCAATGTATGTTGCATGATTTTATCCTGTTCTTTATATATACTAATTTCTAATTTTACTGCAATAAAGGACCTCCCGGCTATTGCCAATCACAAAGCTTTGGCATAGTGATATATTTGCTGGAGCAAATAATTCACTTTCTTGTCATCTCCGATTTTGATCATCAGATCATATTCAGCCTCATGACCTTCGAAATATTTGCCGATTCTGCATTTTGCCCTGCTTTGGGCAAGGATAAGGTCGGAATAAATACTGCACTCGGTATCGGCATGAATGAAATAATCAAATTCCTCATGAAGCAGCTCCCTGATGCCGGGTTCCAGTATTTCACCAAACATGGAAAAGTCTTCCTTTGTCAGTCTTTTCATGCCCTCATCCAGGTGCACGTCGGGCTTGTCTTCGTCCTGGAGCAGCAGATAAAAACAACTTACCTTTTTACCTTCTTTCTCGAGCTTGTTGATAAGGCTCCTGACAAGTACAATTTTCTGGTTTCCCTCGGAAGTAAAAAAGATCAGGATCTTTTCCGCATCGGCATAGCCCGGGCTGTACCTTTTTACACCGGCTTTCAACGACTTTTTCAAGCCTATCGGAAAAGTATATTTCTTTAAAAAATCAATCATTTTCGCCGATCATGTCCAAAAACTCATCTTCCGAGATGGTCGTGATGCTTAATTGTTGCGCTTTTTGCTTCTTTGCAGGCCCCATGTTTTCACCTGCTACCAGATAATCGAGCTTCGAAGAAATTGATGATACGACCCTGCCACCATGTTTTTTTATCAGCTCTTTCAACTCATCTCTGCTTACCTTATTAAAAACACCCGAAATTACGAATGTTTTTCCATCCAGTTTACGATTGCCCTCAAATTCTTTCTCTTCTTCAATTTTCGTCTTTAATCCATAGCGGATCAGCCGTTCTATGAGTTTTTTGTTTTTTTCTCTGGCAAACCAGGCCTGCACACTTTGGGCGATCATCTCGCCTATTTCCGGCACATTGATTAATTCCTCATAATCCGCTTCGGCCAGTTTTCTGATATCCTTGAAATACGACGCCAGCTTTTCGGCTACCGTGGAACCGACATACCGGATGCCCAAACCGAAAAGAAGCCTGTCAAAAGGCCTCGATTTGGACCGCTCTATGGAATTAATGATATTTTTTGCCGATTTTTCGCGCAGACTGCGAATCGTGTAGTCATCCTTTTTCTCTGAATAAATCTTGAACTCAAGCCCGTTGAGGTCGTCGAAAGTGAGAGTATAAAGATCAGCTACATCGTGGATCTTGCCCTTGTCGAGGAGCCCTCTGATGGTCTCAGGCCCGAGGCCTTCAATATTCATGGCACTGCGTTGAATAAAATGTTCGATCCGGCCCATGACCTGTGGCGGACAACCATCTTCATTGGGACAGTAGTGCTGCGCCTCTCCTTCTTTTCGTACCAGTTCAGTGCCACATTCGGGGCAGTGAGTTATGAATTCGAATTCTCTGAGGCCTTCCGGTCTGCTCTTTAAATCAACACCCGTGACCTTGGGGATGATATCACCCCCCTTTTCCACAAACACATAATCGCCGATCCGGAGCCCGAGGCGCTCTATTTCATTGGCATTATGGAGCGATGCACGCTTTACGGTCGTTCCCGCCAGTTGTACGGGCTCCAGCTCAGCCACGGGTGTGATAGCCCCCGTACGACCAACCTGGAAGGTGATCCCTTTCAGTTTTGTCCTGGCATTTTCAGGTTTGTACTTATAGGCAATGGCCCATCGAGGGCTTTTGGCTGTGAATCCGAGGCGGCGCTGCTGCTCGATGCTGTTCACTTTGATTACAATGCCGTCGGTATCAACCGGCACCTCCTCAAATCTCCTCTTCTCCCACTTCTTGATATAGGCCAGTACCTCATGAATATCGGCGCATTTTTCATAGGTAGGTGACACATTGAAGCCGGCCTTTTCGATGAGGTGAATGCCTTCCTCATGAGTTTTGATCACTTCTTCATCGCTCAGGAAGTAGTACATGTAGCAATCGAGCCGCCTACCCGCCACAATGGACGAATCCTGCAACTTCAATGTGCCCGAAGCAAAATTCCTGGGATTGGCAAACAAATCTTCGCCACGTTTCTCTCTTTCCTTATTGAGCTTTTCAAACTCTTTCCTCGGCATAAAAACCTCGCCTCTCACCTCAAACTCCCTCGGCAACGACACATTTTTCTTTACCCTCAGGGGAATGGTTTTGATGGTTTTGGCATTGGCAGTGATGTCGTCGCCGCGGATACCGTCGCCGCGGGTCACGGCGCGCCGTAAAATGCCATTCTCGTACCACAGGCTAATAGCCACGCCGTCAAATTTCAGCTCGCAAAAGTATTCGTAGGACTCACCGTTCAGGCCTTTTGCTACCCTGTTGTCAAAATCGAGCAACTCCTCTTCCGAATAGGTATTGGACAATGAGAGCATGGGATATTTGTGAATCACCGTCTCAAACTGGCCAGTGATCGTCCCTCCCACCCGTTGCGTCGGGGAATACGGATATTTGAATTCAGGAAACTGCGCTTCGAGATCTTCAAGCTTTTTCATTAACTGATCGAACTCCTGGTCGGATATTTCAGATACGCTGTCCTGATAATACCGCATGTTGTAGTAGTCGATCTTTTCGATGAGTTCTTCGATGGTTTTCTTTGCTTGCTCCCTTGTCATGGCAAAATATGGTAATAATCCATAGTGTGGTTTTGTATGCAATTAACAAAAAATGACAATGGTTTTCTCACAAACCAAGCCAGACTTCCGACACTTTTTGCTGCATTGGCGATTTCTCCTCCATCAATTCAAAAGCGTAAACCACCGAATCATCCCTCCTCACCACAACTTCCTTATGCAGCAACAGACCGTCCCTGCTGATAGTCAGAAATACACGGCTGCCCGGCGCGTAATTATCCAGTATGGAATTGAAGTTATTTTTATTTATCCTGAAACCATCGAGGGCGATCAGTTCGTCATCGGCACTCAATCCGGCTTCAAAAGCCGGGCTACCCTTTTTGACCGATGAAATCACCGCGGCGCCGTTTTGCTGTGTCAGGCTGACGCCAAGGGACATGGGTTTTAGATCATTTTTAAGCTGAAGCAACCCGACGCCGGCCAGACGGAGATATTCGTTATTGGGCAGCGGCCGGGTGCCGTAGATGTAGTCATTGAAAAATTGACCGAAATCCATACCACCGAAATGCTCGCACGCCTTCCGTAAATTTTCCGTTGTAATGCCTTTTCCTTTTTTATGATAATTTTCATACAGATACCTGAGCACATCATCAAGCGAATTCCTTCCTTCCGAATTGTGGATGATCGCCAGATCGAGCAATGCCCCCAGAATCATTCCTTTGCTGTAATATGATACCTGATCGTTGTGGCTGTTTTCGTTTTGTCTGTAAAATTTTATCCAGGCATCGAAGCTGGCCTGTGCTACAGACTGCACTTTCGCCCCGGGTGTATTTTTAATGTTGGCCATGGCCTTTACAAGCCTGTCGAGAAATGTCTGCTGGTCAAAATATCCACTTCTGAGCATGATTTTCTCCTCATAATAACTGGTCACGCCCTCCATAAACCACAACAGGTCCGTATAATTTTCACGATCGTAATCCAACTTTTCAAGAGCTGCGGGTTTTATCCTCTTCACAAGCCACAGGTGAAAATATTCATGCGCGGCCAGCGTGAGAAAGGAATTATAATTTGACTGATAAATGTTGCGGCGTACATTGAGTACAGTGGAACTCATGTGCTCCAGGCCGCCTCCACCCGTGCTCTGATTGTGCACGATGAACACATATTTTTCATTGGGATTTTCATCAAAAATCTTCGTCGCCGTTTCAATAAGCTTTGTTAAATCACCCCGGATCTTCTCTGCATCATAAAAAGCCTCTCCGTACATAGCAACTTCGTGCTCCACGCCGGCAGCGGTAAACCGTATGACTTCATGATTACCGATTTCAACCGGCGAATCGACCAGTGCATCGTAATCGGGTGCGATAAAAGTGTTTTTCTCATGGCCGGCGTTCAACGATGTAGAGATATTTTTCCAGCGGCCGGGGATATTCAATCGCAATGTGAGCGGCTCAAACCTCAGTGCGTCTGTGTACATAAGCAGTGTATTGGCCATGATAAATGCATGATTTTCATCGAGGTAACTCATGCGCACCGATCCGTCGAAAGCGTATACCGAGTAGCTGATCTCCAAAACAGACGATTTCCCATGCCATACACGCCATGCATTTTTATTGATTTTTTCATGTTTCACCGGAATGCCATTGCCTTTTGCCGCAGCAAATCCCTCCACATTGCGGGCGTATTCCCTTATCAGATAGGACCCGGGCGTCCACACCGGCATTTTGAAATCGACATAATCCTTTTTATAATCCTTCAGCAATACCTTTACTTCAAAATAATGGGAAGCCGGATTTGGCATGGAAACAACATATTCCAGCGAGGCGGCTACAGAATGCGTAGCGACAAAAAGAAAAGCAATAACGATCCCCGACGGAAAAATCCCTGATATCCTGTTCATAAGTATGTCAATTTGCCCAAAACAAATTATATCTTTCAAAAAAACAAAACCGGTGGTGATTAATTAATAAATGTGAGCATGACAGGCAATACAGGGTTGCTTTATTAAAATGCAAGATTCCTCATCAACCTCAGGAGTGAATTCGATCGTCTTTTATTAAATTGCGCCGCTAATAGCAACTATCGGTTCAATGGAAAACGCCATATACAAAGCCATAACGATATATCTCGTGGGTGTGCTGGGCATTTGGAAAGCCATTCCCGTGGGTATAGCACTCAAATCATCAATTTTCGAAATCGGCCTGTACACGTCGCTGGGCTCCATCACCACGGTGATTTTATTGTTTTATTTCGGCGAATCGGTAAAAAAGTGGGTGACTAAAAAATGGAGTAAAGAAAAACTTGAAAAAGAAAAAGGGAAGTTCTCTGCCCTTGTCGATAAATACGGTGTGTACGGCGTCGGCATACTCAGCCCCGGACTGTTAGGCCCCATCACCGCTATCATCGTAGGACTGCTGATCATCAAGCCTACCTCGAAACTCATGCCATTCCTCATCATCGGCATCATCCTGTGGTCGTACTTCCTCACCTGGGGTATTATGATGGGATTTGATATGGTGAAAAGCTGGTTCTGAATATTTCCTTTAAAGCCAAAATTCTCACCAGGATTTCGTTATGAGAGGTTAAAGTACAACTTGTCCCGCCAGGGCGGGAAGAAAATCAGCACGTTTGATGAGGAGGTATAATGCATTTTTAGGGTGACGAATCAAACGTGAACGAAGTGCCTGATTTTGAAGTAATTTCAACTCGGAATAGAAAGGTTATTGAGAATTTTGGGTTATAGCCTGTCCTTTCCCTCCCTATGAAAAAACAGCTATTTTTTCATAGCATTGCCGTGTCGATGCCGGTGAGGCGTTATTTCCGGTATATTACTTTCGTACAACTAATTTTTTAGTTATATTGTATTGACCAAACAACTTTGCCCATGAAACTGATCATCAAATCCCTGCTCCTCCCCGTACTGACAATCTCATACTTGCAGCTCGACGCCCAGCAACTTATCCTGCCGGAAAGCCGGATCAAAGAGCTTGACTCACTCAAAGCAGCCCAGACACACCTTTGGGAAAACGAGCAGAGAGCACTCGAAGAGCAACGACAAAGATACGCGCAATACCGAGAGGGCTTATCTGATCAAGCGAAAACACGCATTACCATGATAGCTTTGCGCAGAAAAAAAGAACGCACTCAAGCCGACTCACTAAGGCAATTGAAATATGACTCATTACTTGCCTATGAAAATCCGGCAAAAATTAAATCACTGGAGATGACGAGGGGTACCTTTACAGCTATTCCGCCAAAAGTACTGGATCTGAAAAATCTTGAG
>WGED01000235.1 GCA_015492915.1 Cyclobacteriaceae bacterium | reverse complement strand
CACCATTCCCACACCCAACAGTGTTAAGGCCGTGTTGAATGATTCACTCATGATTTCTTCATTGTATAATTTATCAAAGGTATGAAATTAACCCGAATAATTTGGGGGATAATTGATGAAACACTCAAAGGATTGAAGGTCAGGAAAATAATTCTTTTTCCATGGTCGTTCACTTAATCAAAGGTGCATGAAAAACATACATTGGCTTTTTCGTTACCTTTTCTTTGGCCAATTTTATGTTTACTTTGAGCATAAAGAAATTATATAAATACAAAACCGGGTATTAACCATAAACAGGACATGAACATGAAAAAGATATTATTTCTAGCCGCCCTGCTGGCAGCATTCGTATTGCAGGCCAATGCCCAAAATTCCGACATTAAAATCGAAAGCGGCGACCCTTCGGCGATGGCGAAGTTTAAATGGAATGAGACAACACATAATTTTGGAAAGATAGAACAGGGCAAGCCTGTTACGGTAGAGTTTGAATTCACCAACACCGGCAAAATACCGCTGGTGATCAGTGCCGTAAAAGGATCGTGCGGGTGCACGGTAACCGATTATACCAAACAGCCTGTTCCTCCCGGCAAAAAAGGTGTAGTGAAAGCCACCTACAATGCCACGGCATTCGGCGCATTTAACAAAAGCATCAGGGTGACAGCCAATGTGGAAGGCGGCACGGAAATGCTTTTTATCAAAGGTGAGGTGATCAAAAAGACCCAATGACCTTCATCTTCAACTTCATGGGATTCAGGCCATTTTTATGGTCAAAGGTTTTCAAAGGCAAAAGTGTTTCTTAATTTTGCTTGCGGAATCGGGTTGTTAGCTCAGTTGGTTTAGAGCACTGCCTTGACAGGGCAGGGGTCGCTGGTTCGAATCCAGTACAACCCACATCCAGTGACCCATCAGTAACGATGGGTTTTTTTATTGTCATTTTTTCATACCCACAGCGCGAACTACCTCCGCCTCTCCCTGGTGGCTTCCTCCTTCATCAAGTGTTATGGTGGTTTCCGTAAGCATGGTGAAAGAAATTTCGGGAAATAATGTCCTGATCTCATCAGCACTGTACAACAACTCAATCACAGGAGGGCCCCCGGATCCTTTGCCTAATTGCTTTTTGCTGAATACTTCCATGATCAGATGCCCTCCCGGGCTAAGACAGTGTTGCAGCTTTTCAAACAGAACCCGCCTTTCTTCTCCTTCGAAATGGGTAAAAATCAATGCGATGGCGTCATAGGTTTCCGAGGGGTTAAAATTGATGGCCTCCAAGATCTTGTAGTCGATAGTCACATTGTGCTCAGCGGCAAGCCCCAGGGCTTTCTTTTGCCCTGAAATACTGTAATCAAATGCTGTCACTTCCCAGCCGAGTTTTGCCGCATACACGGCATTGCGCCCCTCGCCTTCTGCCGGCAACAACAATTTGCCGGGCTCCAGCTTTTGTAATTGCTCCGCAAAAAAAGTATTCGGTTTTTTACCGTAAAAATATTCCTCCCCGCCAAATCGTTCGTCCCAGAATTCTTTCATAGGATATATGATATATGGATTTTTAATGATTATTTAAAGATAAAAACCTGCGGATCACCCTTTTGTTTGATATAACCCCTGAACATGCCGTTGGTGTTGAAGGTCATGGTAATATTGCCGTTTTTGTCAAGACCGATGACGCCGCCGCTGCCACCCATCTCCTTCAGCTTTTTATTAATCACCTCATCGGCTGCTTCCCGCAGTGATAATCCCTTGTATTCCATGAGGGCAGAGATATCATGCGCTGCAACAGACCGGATAAAATACTCACCATGTCCCGTGGCACTGACGCCACAGGTGTTGTTATTGGCATAAGTGCCCGCCCCGATGATCGGCGAGTCGCCGATACGCCCGAAACGCTTGTTGGTCATGCCCCCTGTGGAGGTGCCGGCCACGATATTGCCCTGTTTGTCAAGGGCTACAGCCCCCACAGTGCCGAATTTAAAATCATTGAGCCATGGAGAGATATAGCCTTGCGTTTCGGATTCACGCTCCTGTGCTTTTTTCAGTTGGCGGTATCTTTTTTCGGTATAGAAATATGAAGCGTCCACCATTTCCAAACCTTGAGCCCTGGCAAAGGTCTCTGCCCCCTCGCCCGACAACAGCACATGGGGAGAATGCAACATTACCTCGATGGCAGCGTTGATGGGATTTTTGATGTGCATCACCCCGGCCACGGCACCGGCGTTGAGTGTGGCGCCATCCATGATGGAGGCATCCATCTCATTGGTACCCTTATTGGTAAATACCGCCCCTTTGCCCGCATTGAATAATGGTGAGTTTTCCATGATATTGATCGCTGTCCGGACAGCTTCGAGACTGGTGCCGCCCCGTTCGAGCACAGCATATCCAGCCCGGAGCGCTTCGGATAATTTAGCTTTGTATTTTACAGCAAGTGAATCGGGAATGTGAGATTTTGAAATATTGCCCGCACCACCGTGGATCACCAGTACAGGCTTTTGTGCATAAGAAAATGTTACAAACAACAGTTCAATTGCAATCAATAATAGTTTCAGATTAGCGATCATCATTAAAATATTTTTATGTTATTGAAACCTTATCAAGGTATTTTACATAATTAAAGTAAGAGAGAAAGGCGTAATAAAACTAAAATTAATAAAGTTTTTAGTTTCAATTTCTTATCCTATTTTTGGGCCTTTATTAATCTGTTCAGTTTAAACGTGATTTACGATGGGAAAAGAGGAAAAATTAGGGTATTCTCCCTCCGAACTCAAGGAGTTTGAGGATTTGATATTAAAAAAGCTTGAGAAAGCGCGCAATGAATTGAACATCCTGAAGAGTACCCTGAGCAAGGACAACGAGGAGGGCACTGATGCCACTTCTGCCTATGTCAAGGTACTCGAAGACGGAGCCGATACTGCCGAAAAAGAGAACCTGAGCCAGTTGGCTGCCAGGCAACAAAAATTCATCAACAATCTGGAGAAAGCATTGATCCGTATTAAAAACGGAACGTATGGCATCTGCGTGGATACAGGCAAGCTGATCCCGAAAGAAAGACTGAGGGCTGTACCTCACACCATGCACTGCATCGAAGCAAAGCTTAACCGAAACTAAAGTTGGATTTTCTCACTAACCATGTCGAAGCGCTTATTTTCTGCTCACATCAGCCGATAGGCATAGGCGAAATACGCTCTACGCTCACGGAGATGTTTGATGCCGAGGTGCCGGAGGAGGATGTCGCCGGTGCTGTGAAAAAGTTGCAGGAAAAATACGCTTCCGACGAATATTCTTTTGAGATCGTCCATGTGGGCGGGGGGTATCTCTTTTATACAAAACCGGCCTATCAGGCGAGCATCGGCATTTTACTGAAGCAACAATCGAAGAGGAGATTATCCAACTCAGCCCTCGAAACCCTATCCATCATCGCGTATAAACAACCCGTCACAAAATCTGAAGTGGAAAAGATCCGCGGCGTCAATTGCGATTATTCCATTCAGAAACTGCTGGAAAAAGAGCTGATAGAAATAAGAGGCAAATCGGATACCGTCGGCAGGCCGTTGATTTACGGCACGAGCAAAAAATTTATGGAATATTTCGGTATCAACGACCTGAAGGATTTGCCCGTACCCAAAGACTTCGCCCAGGAAGAGAACAAGATCGGCGAAGAAAATGACAGTTGACAGTTCTATCCACCACAAACACTCAAGCCATGACTTTTAAACATAAATCCGGGAAGAAAAACCCCCGTCGCTCCGGCGTGAAAGAAAAATCGCCCGAATCTCATGAAATGCGGCTCAATAAATATATCGCCCAGTCAGGGCTTTGCTCGCGCCGCGAAGCCGACAATCTCATCCAGCAGGGTAAAATAAAAGTGAATAAAAAGGTAGTCACGGAGATGGGCTATAAAGTAATGCCCGGTGACAAGGTTTATTACGGAAGTAAGCTGCTGAAAAAAGAACAGCTCGTCTATGTATTGCTGAACAAGCCGAAGGATTTTATCACCACCACCAAAGACACCCATGAGCGTAAAACGGTAATGCAACTCGTCGCCAACGCCTGTGACGAACGCATCTATCCCGTCGGTCGCCTCGATCGCAACACCACGGGCGTGCTGCTGCTGACCAATGACGGGGAATTGTCAAAAAAACTCACACACCCATCCCACAAAGTAAGCAAGGTGTATCAGATCGAACTGAACAAACCGGTAACTGAAGAAGATCTTGAAAAGATAAAGAAAGGCGTCATGCTGGAGGACGGGGAGATAAAAGTTGATGACATCGCAACACTCGATCCGGAAGGGAAATTTCTGGGCGTCGAAATCCACAGTGGCCGCAACAGGATCGTGAGAAGGATATTCGAAGCCCTTGGCTATGATGTGGTACGGCTCGACCGTGTGATGTTTGCGGGATTGACAAAAAAGAACCTGCCCAGGGGCAAATGGCGTCATTTACAGAAAAAAGAGATCATCCGCCTTAAATATTTCAAATAAAAACCCGCCGGGTATTTCAAATTATTTCCTGCCGGGAATTTTTTTATTCAGGAATTTTTTTAATAATTTAGTATGCATGCATACTAT
>WGED01000234.1 GCA_015492915.1 Cyclobacteriaceae bacterium | reverse complement strand
TTTCCGGATCGATCAAATTTTTTGTCAAAAAGTCATGATTTCATGGATTTATGGCAATTTTTCATGCAATGGATAGCAAGGGGGCTCATCTTTCATTGCGTCTGCCACAGCTTATTCTACTTCTCGAAAACACAAAACAAAAGCTGGAACCCCGCGGACCCGGCTTTGAATTTATAAACACAAAATTCTCATATCTTCGGTTCCCAGCCTTTGGCATACTCCCTGCGCCACAATTGCATCGCTTCGTCGCTGTTAATGACATGCCCCATATTATTCAGTCGCAGGCGTTGGCCCGTGCGGTACGAGATATTGGCCAGATGGCACAAAAGGGTGCTCTTCACGCCCTCATCAACAGGTGATCGCTGAGCTGCCTTGCCCCTGATGGCATCGAAAAAGTTGGTGACGTGCATGGTCGTCATGCCACCTCCGCCACCCAGTTGCACGCCCGATTCCTTTGATTTGGCAGTGTTTTCCTTTATCAACTTACCTTTGCGATCGAACATCCTGTACAACGACCGGTTGACAAATACGGAGCCTTCGGAGCCGTAAATGATGGTGCCACGGCCGCCACCGTAGGTACTGTATCCGTTGCGGCTCTTGCCGTCCCATTTTATCACCTTATCTCCATCAAATTTGAAGGTGGCATCCATGGTGTCGTACATCTCCCAGCCATCATCGGGAAAATGCCGCTTCTCCGCTTCAACATAGGCTTCTTCGGGATAATCCACCTGCAATGCCCAGCGTGCTACATCCAGCTCATGGGTAGCATTGTTGCCCGTCTCTGCCGTGCCGTAAGCCCAGCCGTACCAGTGCCAGTTGTAATCCCATGTGTTGAAGGTATAATCACAGCGCGGCGCCGGCCCCTGCCACAACTCCCAATCAAGCCCATCTGGCGGCGCCTGTTTCACCTGGATAGGCGTACGGCCACGCCTGTTGGAGTAAAATGCCACAGCGAGATAAGGATTCCCGATGGCGCCTTCATGGATGGCCTGCATTATTTCCTTTGAATGGGGCGATGAGCGTTGCTGGTTGCCCATTTGCACTATGAGCTTGTCATATTTTTTCTGCGCCTGCATCAGCAGCTCCCCTTCGTAGGGATTGTGGCTGATGGGTTTTTCGACATACACGTGCTTGCCTGCCGCCAGCGCCAGCAGCGCCCCGGGCGTATGCCAGTGGTCAGGTGTAGCGAGAAAAACGGCATCCACATCAGCATCGTTGATCACTTTTGAGAAATCATTTTCCAGCATCGGCGAATAGCCCAATTCCTTTTTCACGCGCCCTAATGCCTTTTCGCGCTGGCTTTTCATTACGTCGCAGAGGTACAGCAGGTTGGTGTTGTTGCCCTTGATGCCGATGGGCGGTATATACGCGCTGTATCGGCGTCCGAGGCCCACCAGCGCCACATTCAGCTTGTCGTTGGCGCCGGCGATGCGCGCGTAGCTCTTTGCCGTAAAGCCCATGGCGCCTATGGTGATACCCGCGGCACCCAGCGTTGATTTTTTCAGAAAGTCCCTTCTCGAAGAAGATGAATGCGATATGTCTTTTTTCATGATCCGGAATTATTTTTTCAAGTGACTGATAAAGTAAAAAGTATTCTTTTATAGATTGCTTTAGCAACGTTCACATTGCGAAAAGAAGCTGTAAATTCATAAGTCGTGTGTAAATATACTATAACTTGAAAAAATATATTCCTTAACTTGAGAACAATAAATTTTTAATGTTTTCCCATGAGAATTTCAGCATTTTTTCTTGCATTCCTGTTGATGGTATCTGCCTGCAAGGATGAGTACAAGCCCCGGAAGCCCAACCTCCTCATTGTCTTCCCCGACCAGTGGCGCGGTTCGGCACTGGGTTTTCTCGGTAAGGAACCCGTGATAACGCCCAGGCTCGATAAATTTGCAGAGGAGAGCGTGGTGCTGCCCCAGGCAGCGAGCAACTACCCTGTGTGCAGCCCTTACCGCGCCATGCTGCTCACGGGCAAATATCCCCTCAAAAACCATGTGACGAACAATTGCATGAGCCGTTCGGCGGTCTTCGGCAATGAACTGCAACAAAGCGATACTACATGGTCGGATATCCTGCATGCCGAAGGCTACAACCTTGGCTACATCGGCAAGTGGCACCTTGAGGCGCCCAAAGAGCCGTACATCAACTGCCTCAACAACAAAGGTAAGGTGAAATGGAACGAATGGACGCCACCCGAACGCAGGCACGGCTTCGATTTCTGGTACGCTTACAACACCTATGACGATCATACGCGCCCGCTGTACTGGGACACCCATGCCGGTCGCAACGAATTTCACTATGTTGACCAATGGGGCCCCGAGCATGAAGCGGACCTGGCTATTGAATTCCTAAAAAACAAAGGCGGGAAATACCGGAAACACAATAAGCCCTTCGCTCTGGTCGTGTCGATGAACCCGCCGCATACACCCTATGAGAAAGTGCCCCAAAAGTATGTAGACATGTACCATGACATGGACACCACCCTGCTGTACGGCAGGCCCGATATACCCCCCGCGGGCACCAAATGGGGTGATTATTACCGAAAAAACATCAAAAACTACTACGCCATGATCACGGGCGTGGATGAGCAGTTCGGGCGTATCCTCGACGCCCTGACCGAAGAAGGCCTCGATGAGAACACCATCGTGCTATTCACCTCCGACCATGGAAATTGCCTCGGCATCCATGAACTCGTCACGAAAAACAATCCCTATGAAGAATCGATGCGGATACCGTTTCTGCTGCGCTGGAAGGGACAACTGGAGCCGCGCATAGAGGAAGATTTTTACATCTCGGTGCCGGATATCCAGCCCACCCTTATGCAACTCATGGGTTTCGGTGAAAAAATCCCTCCCGGCGTGCAAGGAAAGAGCTACGCGAGATATTTCCTGACAGGCGAAGGCGAGATCCCCGATTCGCAGTTATATTTCAAGATGTACGACGGCTCGGCTTATAACGGCAAAAGAGGCATCAGGATGCCCGAGTACAAACTGGTGCTGGAAAAGCAGGATGGCGCGTTCATCGACACCCTGCTTTTTGACCTTACGGAAGACCCTTACGAAATGAACAATATGGCATTGCTGAACCCCGATATCGTAAATATGCTCGTGCAGAAAGAGATAAAACCAAAACTCAAAAAAATCGGTGATCCTTTTTTTAATGAGTGATTTGTCCGATAAATCATGAAAAATGAGGCGTTTTAATGATTGGTTTTACAGCATGCATGACTTTACAGACAATAAAATCGACTGAAATCCATGAACTTTTACAAACTTCTTCTCATCACTCTGCTGTGGCTTCCGGCTGTGGTGCCCGTGCACGGACAAAGCCATCCTGACGACCTTTTTATCAGCAACCACCTTCAACCCGTCTCGGAAGACAATATTTTCAAAACCGACGGGTACTACAACTGGGGGGCGTCCATCATCAGGGGCGATGACGGCAAATACCATCTTTTTTATTCCCGTTGGAAAAGAGAATACGGCTTTCTGGGCTGGCTGCTCTTTTCAGAAGTGGCACATGCCGTATCGAAAAGTCCCACGGGGCCATGGAAATACAAGGAAACCGTGCTGCGGGGCAGAGGTAAAGGCCATTGGGATGCCATCACAGCGCACAATCCGAAGATCAAATATTTCGACGGCAAATACTACCTCTACTACTGCTCCACCAATATGGGCGATAGGGACTACACCGAGGCGGAACTCATCGAAACGGCCCACACGGGCTACTCACACACCAACTGGAAGATTCTGCGTCCCAACCAACGCACGGGTGTGGCTGTGTCAAACTCCCTCAACGGTCCATGGAAAAGGAGTGACAAACCGCTGATCGAGCCCTCCGGCCCCATCACCACGCTGACGGTGAACCCTGCCATCGCCAGGGGCAGGGATAATCGCTATTATCTCATAGTGAAGGGCGACAAACCGAACGAGGCACGCTTCATCCGCAACCAGGCCATCGCCATTTCCGATGCTCCTGACGGCCCGTTCGTCATGCAGGCGGAGCCTGTGATCGATTATATCGACACGGAAGACATGTCGATGTGGTACGACAGAAAGAGGGACCGGTTTTACGGTGTTTTTCATACCCGCGGCTTCATCGGTATGGTCACTTCCGCCGACCGCATACACTGGCGCAAGGCCACGGAATACATCCTGATGTCCAAAGTCGTGCCACTGACATCGGGAGACACGCTGAAACCCGACAGGCTGGAGCGGCCTTTCATCTATACGGAAGACGATGAGATCAAAGCCCTGAGCCTGGCCGTGAAAAAAGGCGATGACTCCTACACCATTTTCATTCCCGTGAAAAAGAACAAATATCCATTGCCCAACAAAGCGCAAATGGCATGGCAGGATGCTGAGCTGGGTGTGGTCATCCACTATGACCTCCATGTGTTCGATGGCAGAAAATATTCGCAGGCCGCCAACCGCATCATACCCGTTGAAAATTACAATATTTTCAATCCCTCAACCCTCGATACGGATCAGTGGATTCGCGCTGTCAGGGACATGGGCGCCACTTTTGCTATCCTTACGGCCACGCATGAGACGGGCTTCGCGCTCTACCAGTCAGACGTAAACCCCTATTGCCTCAAGGCGGTAAAATGGAAGGACGGCAAGGGCGACATCGTGCGTGATTTTGTGAACTCATGCAGGAAATACGGCATCAAACCGGGCATCTATCTCGGTATCCGGTGGAACTCCTTTTTCGGTGTGCACAACTTCGTAGTACAGGGCGAAGGGAAATTCCGTGAGAACAGGCAGGCATACTACAACAAGATGGTCGAGGGCATGGTAAAGGAGATATGCACGCGCTATGGCGAATTGTTCGAGATATGGTTCGACGGCGGTGCCGACAGCCCGGAGCGCGGCGCTCCCGATGTGCTGCCCATCGTGAAGAAATATCAGCCGGAATGCCTGTTTTATCATAACGCCCAACTGGCCGAAGCGCGCTGGGGCGGCTCCGAGAGCGGCACGGTACCCTATCCCTGCCGGGCCACCTTCCCCTACCCTTCGACGGACGGCACACTGTATCCCGAGACTAAAAAAAACAATTTCGCCTTGTTGAAGACAGGCGACCCCGGCGGCAAATTCTGGATGCCTGCCATGTCGGACGCTCCCCTGCACGGCTACAACGGACGGCATGAGTGGTTCTGGGAGCCTGGCAACGAGGCACACATCTTCCCTGTCGAACATCTGATGAAAATGTACTACCATTCCGTCGGCCACAATTCCACCCTCATCCTGGGCATCACCCCCGACACCACGGGCCTGCTGCCGGAAGCCGATGTGCGGCGGATGAAGGAGTTTGGCGATGCCATCAGAAAACGGTTCAGCACCCCGCTGGCATTGACATCCGGGCATGGAAAAATCGTTAAAATCTCATTGCCCGCACAGCAACCGGCAAATCATGTCATACTCATGGAAGACATAGCACAGGGTGAGCGGGTACGGAAATTCACACTGGAGGGAAAAGAGAACGACAAATGGATAACCTTGTTTGAGGGGAGCTGCATCGGGCATAAGTTGATTATTCCATTTGAGGACACACAACTAAAACAGTTGCGAATAAAAATAGAAGAGGCCATCGACATACCGGTGATTTCCAATTTTTCTGTTTATTTCGTAAATGAATAACCGTTTTTCACTATTTCGGTGGTAAAGACATTTTGTAAAAAACAAATGTGCCATTCTTTTTAGGTTTTATCCTTGATGAAAAAGGAGTGCAAACATAAATTTGAAATGATTTTACCTTGACAGGCAAACCTCATGAAGTATTCACGATTTTTTATATCCATTTTATTTTTATCCGTAACCTTGCTGATGACTGCGGCACTGACCAATGGAAAACCGTTAAAAAAACGGCTTGAAATCAGCTTTCACCTAAAACAATTTGAAAATATTGAACCATCTTATCAGATGACAATATGGCTCGAAAAGCCTGACGGGACTTATGCCAAGACACTTTTTGTGACCGATTATCTCTCCTATGGCGGGTTCAATCTCAAGGAGATATGCTCGGACTGGCAGAAAAGAATTGACTGGAGAACGGTATCAATCGAAGAAACCGACGCTGTGACAGGCGCCACACCCGACACCGGTGCCGTTACACTTACATTCGATGCATCGAAAAAAAATATTCCGCCTGGCGAATACAATTTTTTTATTGAGGTCCATCTTCTGGAAGATTATAACGAACTTTATTCCGGAAATATCAGTATAAGTCAGGAAAATTCTGAGAGCAGTGCTTCCGTAAAGTATATCCCTGAAAAACATCCCGAGGCCGGGGATATCCTGTCGGATGTTGTTGTGAGATATATTAACAAATAAAACATGAAGAATAAAGAACATAATCAGGTCACACGGCGCGATTTTATCCGCAAAACCGCCGCAGGGGCAGCAGCTATCACCGTAACGGGTATTGCCGCCTCCTGCTCGACCCGCTCCACAGGCAAAGCAGGTATGCCAAAGCGAATACTCGGCAAAACGGGCCTTGAGGTCTCTCTGCTGACTTTCGGCGGTGGTTCGCAGTTCCTTAAAAACAGAGACGGAGAATGGGAAAAATCATTGCACCAGGCGCTGAAGGCCGGCATCAACCTGTTCGACACTGCCCCTTCCTACACCCTTTCAACTTTCAAGATCAACAACCCCAATGCGCCCGGCAGTGGTGAGGAGCGCTATGGCATGATCCTGCCCGAATACCGGGAGAAGATTTATATCTCCACAAAAATTGAGGGTCGGGATTCTGACAAGGCGCGCAAAGACCTTGATGAAAGTCTTAAAAAGCTTAGAACAGACTATGTCGATATCCTTTTACTGCATACCATCGAACCCTCTGACGATGTGGGTTTGATTGAAAAAGGCATTTACAAAACCATGCAACAGATGAAAGACTCGGGCATGGTTCGCCATATCGGTTTCTCGAGCATGAACAGTGCAGAGCGCTCACGGGACCTTCTCAAAGCGCTTGACTGGGACGTGGCGCTTCTTGCCATGAACCCCACCAAATACGGGAATTTTGCCGAGGTGGCCTTGCCGGCAGCCGTCGAAAAAAATGTAGGTGTGATCGCCATGAAAGTGATGCGTAATCTCGTCGGCAAAAAAGCCACAGCCAAAGAGCTTTTCGAATATGTCTGGACACAAAAGGGTGTCGCCAGTGCCATGGTGGGCCATTACGGAATGGATCCGCTGAAAGAAAATATCGCCCTGGCGAATGAATTCGGGAAATCACAAACCGTCCTCAACAAGACAGAGCTCGAACTACGGCTGGCGGAATATGCGGGCCCCCACGCCCTCGAATGGGCACGCCCCGGCTATGTAGATGGCGGGTTGATGGTATGAGAAAATAATCATTTTTCCATGATGATATCTTTCAGGGGTATCTTCTGAAAAGTCATATCCGCCTGGCTGCCTTCGTACAGGATGCCGATATGCTGTTCATCGACAGATGTCAGGCATGAATATCCCCTGCCGCGGCCTGCATCAAGCAGCAACCAGTACTTTTCAGACCAGGTCATACCATCGTCAAAACTTACTTTGATGGTCATGTTTTTCCGCTGATACTGATCATTGGGATTGGAGAAAAGCAATACGGATTTCAATTTGCTATTTTCATCATGATATTCATGTCTGATCAACGAAGCCATGCAGACAGGCTCCTGCAAAGCGCCGTGTGAGGACGGATGCGTCATCCATGTCTCCCCCAGGTCTGTAGTTGTCATGACTGCGCGGCCGTTTTTCGGGCCTTTGACCTTGCGGTTGCGGTTGTCGCGCATGTTGAGCATCAACGAGCCGTCGCTCAATTGCGCCACAGCACTCTCTGTGGTATTGTAATAGGCAGGATTGCTTATTTTCCATGTTTTCCCATGGTCTTTGCTGTACATGATATTGGAAAAAGACATCCCTTCAGCATCGCGTCCCTGTGCGGGAAAGACGAGGGTTCCGTCATCCAGCATAATTCCATTGCCGGGCGCCGGAGCAAACAGCCACCACTCCTCCTTCTTCAGATGCGTGAGATTAACGGGTTTTTCCCATGTCCTGCCGTTGTCGGTGCTTTTGGTGAGCAGGAATTGAGCCGTTCGCTTCACATCAAAACCAGGCTGCGAGCCCTTTTCACGCCACTGGTGGTTCCATACCTTGCTGTCATCCGTAAGCCCTTCTATCCACTTCCCGTCCTTGTCCAGCACACCGTACATCCACAACCCTGCCACAAAGATGTCTCCTGTGCTTCTGTCCACCAGAATGCCGGCATCGCTTACACCATTGAATTTTTGAGGCAGACCACCCCATTCATCCATGTCGAGCACGATCTGCATAGCTTCCCAATGCTGCCCGCCATCCGTACTGCGACTCAGGCCTATGTCGATATCACCCTGCAAATCACGCGATCTGTCGCGGCGCACATCGTAAATGGCCAGCAAGGTACCGTCAATTGCGGTTGCCAGTCCGGGGATGCGATAAGTATGCACGCCATCATCCATGTGTTTGCGTACTGCCACACCGATGCGTTGCACGGAGGGCGACGATGAATTTTCAGGTAGTAGCACGCCATATTTCAAAATGATACCTGTGCATCTCGCATCGACAAAGTGAAGGAGATTGGCGTCGGGGCTGAGCTTTGCCGACAACCAGAAATAATGATCCCCTTTCTTCAATTGAATATCTCCCGTGATTATCACTTTCTCATCAAAAGCCTGTCTCTTA
>WGED01000233.1 GCA_015492915.1 Cyclobacteriaceae bacterium | reverse complement strand
TTAACTGTTATTTCATCTACTATATCCCGGGCTACTTCCCGCTTAGCCTTCAAATCAAAAGATTTTGTTGCTCCCGACCGGTCGATGATCGTGATCTTATTGGTGTCATAACCGAATCCGGCCCCTGGGTCCTTCATCGAGTTCAGGATGATCAGATCAAAATTTTTCTTTTCCAATTTCTTTCTGGCATTGTCCAGTTCATTATCCGTCTCCAGTGCAAAACCGACAACCAGTTGCTCTTCCCGCTTTCTTTTGCCCAGGGCCTCGGCAATATCTACCGTTTTCGTCAGTTTAATCGTCAGGTTATCTTTCTCTTTTTTTATTTTTTGATCGCTCGTCTGAGTCGGTTTGTAATCGGCCACGGCTGCTGCCAATACCGCTATGTCGGAATCCTCAAAAAAATTAGCTGTTTTTTCATACATCTCCTGTGCCGTAGTGACATGAATCAGTTGAATGGATGAGTCCTTCAGTGTCTGATTTGTAGGACCACTCACAAGCACCACCTCTGCGCCACGCGAGGCCAGCTCTTCGGCAATGGCATATCCCATCTTCCCACTCGAATGATTACCTATAAACCTGACGGGATCGATCGCCTCGTAGGTCGGACCTGCTGTTACGAGCGCTTTTTTATTTTTTAATGGCAGATCTTCCTCAAAAAAGGAATCGAGCACTTCGGCCAGATATTCAGGCTTCGCCATGCGCCCTTCGCCTGTCAGGCCGCTGGCCAACTCACCGTATTCGGTATCGATGAAGCGGTTGCCATGAGATTTAAGCATTTTTATGTTACCCTGAGTAGTGGGATGCCTGTACATATCGAGGTCCATCGCAGGTGCTATGAACACCGGGCAACGCGCCGATAAATACACAGCGGTCAGGAGATTGTCGCAAAGGCCATTGGCAAATTTGGCGATGGTATTGGCCGTGGCGGGCGCTATGATAAAAGCATCCGCCCATAGCCCCAATTCGACATGGCTTGTCCATTCGCCTGAGTTTTTCTCATAAAAATCTATGAGAACGGGGCCTTTTGAAAGGGTTGAAAGTGTGAGGGGGCCTATAAACTCCGTGGCGGAGGGCGTCATGATCACTTTGATGCTCGCTCCTTTTTTAACAAGCAATCTGATAAGCACTGCAGCTTTATAGGCCGCTATGCTTCCCGTGACACCTAATAAAATATTTTTTCCACGGAGCATTGCTCATATTAATAAAATTCCTGCTCTTCTTCTTCCTCAGGATACCTGTAACTCAATTCGTTGTTCAAAAATTCTTCCGTTGCCACGATGGTCGGCTTCGGCATCCTCTCATAAAATCTCGAAATCTCAATCTGTTCCCTGTTTTCGAAGATCTCCTCGAGGTTATCCACGGTAGTGGCAAATTCAGCAAGCTTTGCCGTGAGTTCTTCTTTGACTTTAGTCGAAATCTGCCTGGCCCTTTTAGAAATAATCGCAACGGTCTCATAAATGTTTTCCGTGTCCTTGGCCAGTTCGTTTAAGTCTCGTGTAATTAATGATGGATTAATTGCCATAATTTTTATTTATTGATTTTTTATAATGCTTCTTCTGTCAGTTTATCTATTTCATTCAGACTATTAGAATAATACTGCTGAATGTTTTTAATGTATTTACTTCCCGGATAATTGTCAACAAACTGATTATAGTATTCTATACAATCGTAATAACGCTCTTTTTGTTTAGAAGGAATACTTTGCTTTGCATATTTGTAAGCAGCGACCACCAGATAATAAGTGGCATCTTCGCCAAGTGCTGAATCAGGATAATCCTTCAGGAAATTATTCAATGCAATGATCGCTGCATTGAGCCTGCTCAGTGTGTAGTATAGTTTTGCGTTTTCATAGGCCTTTCTCTCCAGCTTATACCTCAATTCCGATTGAATTTTTACAGCGTCCTTTCTGTATTTACTGTTAGGGTATCTGTTAAGAAAATTCTGAATTGCAGTAATAGACTCGATCGTGCTCGACTGGTCGAGGTTGTACGGGGGAGACTGCTTGTACAGCGAATATCCATACATGTAGTAAGCCTCTTCAGCATATTCGCTGCGGTTGTAGGTATCGAAAAAATTCTTGAAATAATGTGCAGCCAGAATGTATTTCTTCTGATAAAAATGTGCATAAGCATAATAAAACTGCACCAACTCCGCCTCCGCGCTGCCGCGCAGATATGGTAAAATCTGATCGAAAAGCAATACAGACCTGTAATAATCCTTGTTTTGGTAATATTCTATGGCGGCATCGTACTTCAGCTTCCAGTCGTCACTTTTCTGAATTTTCCTGAAATCACTACAACCTACGTAAAGCGCTAATACTGAAAGGATTAATGTAAATTTTACTGCTTTTCCAATCATAGGGGTGCAAATATAACCGAGTAACGATTAATAAACAATTTTATTTGCCGATTGCAGGCCGATGAACAAGCACACCGAAACATTATCAGTACCAGCTATCGGCGTCTTTTTTAAGTGTTTTCTTGATTTTTTCTATATCTTCCTCCACACTCTTGTCCAGAAGCTCTTCGATCTTTGTCTTGTCTTCCTCAATAATCGCTTTCTCCTTTTTCTTTTTCGGCTCGGGAACGTAAGATAATATTTCCTCAATGCGCGGGCGGTCATCGATCCGCCAGTTAAATCCGTCCAGCTTTTTGAGGTCTTCTTTCAACTCATGGGGTGGGATAAATTTGCCCTCGGGATTGGTGTAAAACCTGATATCCGATACCTGATTATCGGTAAAGATGATCTTCATGTTTGAACAAATGATCCTGTTCATCCCTATGAGTTTTTGGGGATTTTCTTCATCGGCAATGAAGTAGATGCTCTCGCTGTTGCCCGTCACGTCGACATTCCTGATGTTGCTGCCGTCGAAATACGCGATCATTTTGCGCCCTTTGATCTGGTTGAAGTTGGATGTAGAATCCTGCGATATGATGAATGAATTAACATTGGTGATCATCCTGTCAATGTTTCCGTTTTTTACCAGCACCTCAATGGAATCGGCGGTGATCTGGCTTTCCTGGTTCCAGATCACCGGGTCCTGATAAAACCTAATGACCGAATCGGCCAGAAAATAAGCAAGCGAGTCAGCTTTGCCCTGCACATCATTCTTGAATATTTTCACATTGTGATATGCCAGCAACCGCTTATTTGCCTCCAGGCTGTCATCAATTGAAAGCAGGGTGTCGGCCCGCAGATACAGGGTGTCATCATTCATTGCTTTTTTTAATAATGGATTTCCATAGACCTTTGCCAGGCCCTGATCCTGCCAGAAATCCGCCCTGTCGCCGGTGATGATCACTTCGTCTTTTTTCCCCAATACGAACACATGGCCCGTGGCCGTGTATGCCCCCAATTGATTGTCAAACATCAACCGGTCGCCCTTCAGGTAATAGCTCTCCGTTTCCACTTCGCCACTGTAAAAAAGGGAGGTATTGCGCTGTGTGTCGAATTCGCTGCTCTGCTGGGATTTCAGCACTTTCCCGTCTTTAGTGGTGATGGTCGTTTCGCTGCTCGTGCGGGCAATTTTGGTGATCAGGTTATAGACCAGATTGCCCGCCTCAAGAGTATAATCGGGTGTAATCATTTTCACATTATCAGTGAATATCATCATTTTACCCTCGGTATCGTAGGTGCCTTTATCGCTTTCAAGCGTGTTGATGCCGTCCACGATCTTACCCCCATCAAAATAGGTAGCCGATTTATTGACCATGTCATAATCCAGATTGTCGGTGTAGAGATGGATGGAGTCATCCTCATACACTACATTGCCCCGCAGCCTGGCGAGTCGGCCGTTGCCGTCGTAGAGCAACCTCTCGGAAGTGATCGTCACGGAATCCTCCAGATCCACGATGCGCACATGCCCGAAAGCCTCCATGCTGTTGGTCTTGTCGTAAGCAAATGCCGAATCGCAGTAAATGGTGGTTTTGCCCTGCACAAACCTCACATTACCCACAAGTTTTTTGAACTGCTGGCCGTCCTTTGTGCCTCCCTCGAGCATATCAGACTCATATTGCAACTTGTCTGCCTGCTGCGCCAGGGCAGCCGCCATCGGGAGACTAAGGAGAAATATAAAAACAAATGTTACCTTTATATCCTGTTTCAAAGCTTTAAAATTCACCGCAAATCTAAACATTTTGGCGGTCTTGCTGATGCTCGAACAATTATTAAACTACATCGATAAACAAAAATTGTGGCAACCGGAAGAGAAAGTCCTGGCCGGTGTGAGTGGCGGCATTGACTCCGTGGTGCTGGCCCATCTGCTGCATGAGGCAGGCATCCCCTTTGCTATTGCACACTGCAATTTCAGGCTGCGGGGCAGCGATTCCGACGGTGATGAGGTTTTCGTAAAAAACCTGGCAAAACAACTGGGTGTGGAAATATTTGTACGCCGGTTCGACACCAGGAAATTTGCCGAAAAGCATGGCATTTCCATCCAGATGGCGGCGAGGGAGCTACGCAAAGAATGGTTTGGATCATTAATGAAAAATGAAGGTTTTGACGCGATCGCCACAGCCCACCACCTTAATGACTCTCTCGAAACAGTGCTGTTCAACCTTGCCAAAGGCACCGGTATTGCAGGACTGAAGGGCATACCGCCCCGCCAGGGCAATTACATCCGCCCTTTGATGTTTGCCACGCGACAGATGATTGAAAAATATGCGAATTCTCATGGGATCGCATGGCGCGAGGACCGCTCAAACGAAACGGTAAAATATCATCGTAATCTCATACGTCACGAAGTGATCCCCGTGCTGAAAAAAATCAACCCCGCCCTGGAATCCACCTTCGTGCACTCCATGGAAAAGATCATTGCAGCTTCATCCGTTTTCAATGAAGTAGTTCATGAGAAAAAGGCCATTTTGCTCGAATCCACAGGCCGGGGGTATAGGATCAACAAAAACAAATTGCTTGAATCTCATGAATTTCAGATCATTTTGTATGAGATATTAAAACCTTTCGGCTTCAACTATTCACAGACCTTCAACCTGGTTTCGGCCCTTCGAAGTCAGCCGGGAAAAGTGTTCGAATCGCAGGAGTATTTGCTGACTCTGGACAGGGAGTATCTTTTCATCGATCCGAAATCAGAGAATAAAAATGGCCAAAAATCCATAGAGGAAAGAACCCGTGAAGTTACTGCGGGAAGAATAAAGCTCACCTTCGAAAAACTAAACCGGAAAGATGTCAAGCTTAATGCAGACAGCAATACAGCCTTTCTGGATTATGACAAGCTGGAGTTTCCGCTCGTGCTGAGGCCATGGAAAAAGGGCGATTTTTTCATACCACTGGGCATGAAGGGCAAAAAAAAGGTGAGTGATTTTATGATTGATGAGAAAATTCCGCTAAACTTGAAAAACCAAGTAATGGTGTTACAATCAGGAAAAAATCTGGTTTGGATAGCAGGTTACAGGATTGATGACAGGTACAAGATCACAGATAAAACCAGAAGGATATACAAGGTTCGTAACTTTTTATTGACATGATCAATCCGTTTAAAAAATCCTATACAAACAAAGAGCTCAACACTTTCAGATTCCTGTCAAGGATCAAGCTTTTCGAGCGGCTCAATTACAAGGAGATGTCTTATTTCCTGCCCTATTTTTACCTGAGGGAATACAAAATGGATGAAGTAGTCTTTTTCAGAAATGATCCGGCCAACGCGTTGTATCTGGTTAAGAGCGGCAAGGTATCCATCAACATCGATATCGAAGACGGCTTTGAGCAGTTGCTTGTCATCAAATCGGGTTCGGCATTTGGCGAGAGTGCCGTGCTGAATGAGACCAACCGTATTTACACCTCGATCATACATTCCGAGCGGGCCGAATTGTACGTGTTGCCAAAGGTGAACATCCATGAGATTTTCGACCATCACCTGAAAATAAAATCGAAAATGCTCGAATCCCTCGGAGAAATTTATCACCAAAACCTGGTCAATCTCTTCAAGGGTTACAAGTCATCGCTCGGCTTGTTTGAGCTCAACCAGATCTACAAAGGCTAACCCGGAATTTCGCCCCGAAAAATCACCGGTTTCTCATGGAAATCGGGTCAAATTTCTTTCCTTTCAGTACCTTATTTGGTACCTTGCCCTCATATTTTTTAATGATTTTTTCAATTATAAAACTAAAAAATTATGAAGATCACAGTCGTAGGTGCAGGAAACGTTGGCGCTACTTGTGCCGATGTATTGGCATACAAAGAAATAGCCAACGAAATTGTTGTTGTTGATATCAAAGAAGGGCTTGCCGAAGGCAAAGCGCTTGACATCCGGCAAAAATCTCCGATCAATCTGTACGATTCAAGGACTATAGGTGTAACGAACGATTATTCAAAAACAGAAGGATCAGACGTGGTTGTGATCACTTCAGGCCTGCCACGCAAGCCGGGCATGAGCCGTGACGACCTGATCGAGACCAACGCCGGTATCGTAAAGTCAGTGACTGAGAATGTCGTCGCCCATTCACCCAACGCCATCATCATCGTGGTATCCAACCCGCTCGATGTGATGACTTATCAGGCCCACCTGGTTTCCAAATTCCCGAGGACAAGGGTGATGGGTATGGCAGGTATCCTCGACACAGCGCGCTACAGGGCTTTCCTCGCCGAGGCGCTCAACGTATCACCCAAAGACATCCAGGCCATGATCATGGGCGGTCACGGCGACACCATGGTGCCCCTGCCACGCTATACCACCGTGAGTGGCATTCCGGTTACCGACCTGATTGACAAAGAGACCCTCGACGCCATCGTTGAAAGAACGAAGTTCGGAGGCGGCGAACTTGTGAAGCTGATGGGTACATCGGCATGGTATGCGCCGGGCAGCGCTGCAGCACAGATGGCCGAAGCCATCGTCCGCGATCAGCGACGTGTATTCCCTGTCTGCGTACAACTGCAGGGCGAATACGGCATCGACAACTGCTATCTCGGCACGCCCGTCGTCCTTGGCAGAAACGGCATCGAAAAGATCATCGAGCTGGATCTGAATGACGAAGAGATGGCGCTGCTCAAAAAATCTGAGGGCCATGTGAGAGAGGTGATGGCCGTACTGGAAAAATTAGGTTAGAAAATCACCTGATTCCCATAGAAACCGGCCTGTTCTTCAGGCCGGTTTTTTTCTTTTGGGTCAGGGAAATTATTGTATCAGTCACGCTATAGTTTTTCTTCATGTCAAAAATCATCATACTAATCATTCTATTATTACCGGATATTCAATCCGGGAAACCCAACGCGGATGCGTTATTAAAAGAAGGAAAATTGCTGTATCATCTCGAAAAAGCTTCGTGGTATGCAACGGATCTATTGTTGGAAACATTCCCGGGCAAGATGAAACAGATTTCGGGATATCTTTCTTACAACAAAGATGTCGATCATATCTCCACGATATTTTATGGCATGAATCGGAATGGAAAAGCACAGATTTTGACCCAATATACTTTTGGCGCAAACCCTGATCCGGCCATTTTCACATTAGACAGTATTTCCCGCGAACCCATCAAATCAGAAATTGATTTAATAAACCTGAAGAGTAGTGCATTGGATATAATCAGAAAAAATGAAGATGATTTTTTTACCTTTTACAAAAATACATCATTGAATCTGATACCTGTTATCTCAAACGGAAAGAAAAAAGTATTTGTGTTAACCGCGCCTACAGAGTCAGGATTTATTCTTTTGGGCAATGATTATTTATTGACTTTTACCCGGTCCAATAAAATCAAAAGCAAAAAGAGGCTTCATAACTCTTTAATAAAACTTCCCAATGAAAATACCGATAAAATCATATTGACAACAATGCACACACATGTATCGTCTAATCATATCGAACCTACGGATATTTGCACTCTTCTTCTTTACAAGGATTTTGTAAGCTGGAAACAACACTATGTCCTTCATAAGGATTATGTCTCAATTCTGGACCTTGATAAAGAAGGCCTCATTATAATGAAAAAAGAAAATTTCGAGAAAATTGGGCGGCAACCATAAGCCTCCCTAAACACCTTGTAATTATTAATTTGAATGCCTCCTGGCTCAAACAATGATTCCTAATAAGCCACAAAACTTGTATTTTTCCATAAATAAATTGTATTATTGTGTTTGTTTAGTCCCGGCTTATATCAAGTTTGAAAACCTTAATATTAACTTTCTTAGCGCTCTCCGTTTCTATATTACCGGTCTTCGGGCAGGAAAGCGATGATATTATTACCCTTAGGGGAACCGTAAAAAGCCTGAAAACCAAAAAACCCATTGCCTTTGCCAATGTATACCTGAAAAACAGCCCTATCGGCATCAATGCCAACGAGGAGGGAAAGTTCGAACTCAATCTGGAGGCTATATACAAAGTAGATACCCTGGCAATTTCATCGGTGGGCTTCGTATCGCAAACTTTTCCCATCAGCGAATACCTTGCTGACAACAACAAAACCATCTATCTGCAGGACACAACTTTCGAATTGGAAAATGTTTTTATCACATCCATCCCGGCCAAGGAAATTGTGTTGCGGGCGCTCAATAATATTCCGAAAAATTACCCCACCAAACCTTACCGCCTCAAGGGATTTTACCGGACTTCATTTAAGGAAAACAACAAGTACGTGAGACTGATGGAGACAGCCCTGAAAATTTATGACGAAGGGTTTGAGACGAAAAACGGCATCTCCACGGAATATATCAAAATGCGGAAAAGTTATGATTATCGCAATTACAAATGGAAGGAAGGCGCCAACTATCTGGCAAGTTTTATCCTCGGAGATTTTATTCGCAACCCGGAGGGAAATTTCCAGAAAATGTTCGGCCGCTGGATATATAACGTAAGGGGGGTCACATATCTGGATAAGGATGAAGTTTTTCTTATTACAGCCAATATCCCTGTCAATAATCATTACGAATCGTACAATGCGGAGTTGTACATAAGAATAAAGGATTATGCCATCCTACAATTGAATTACGAATATAAATGGGACCCGAACTACTTCCCGGGGATAGAAGTGGACTCCATCAGCATGAAGCGCACCGGCGTCAAGGTAAAAACATATTACCGTCAGTACCGGGGCAAACTCTACCCCAGCTACCAATCGAGAGTGGCCAAATGGAATATTTATGACTATACCAAAGGCGGCAAGCTGACCTCCAGAATGGAGATACACGATGAATTGCTCATCCACAAAGTGACTCCGAGGTTCAGAAGGCAGCCCGATGAAAAACTGGAAAACTCCGGCGATATTTACCTTCAGGTAAAACGCTACGACCGCCGCTTTTGGCGACGTTATAACAAGCCGGTAGAAACAGCGCTTTTCAGAGAGATAAAGAGAGACCTGGAGCACGAAGAGCCGCTCGAAAAACAATTCCGGGCAGAAAAAATGGAAGATGTGATCCGCTGACTTTTCACGCTGCAATATGTGATTCCATCTAAAATTCTTACCTTTCGGAACATCTGAACACCTCAAAAAAATCATGGAAAACATCAGTGTCTTCGACATTTTCAAAATAGGTATAGGTCCATCAAGTTCGCACACAATGGGCCCGTGGAAAGCCGTCAGGCAGTGTCTCGATGAATTTACCGCAAAAAATGACCTTTTTTCCATAGACTCCGTTCACGTTCACCTGTTTGGATCACTAGCCAAGACAGGTATTGGTCACGGCACGGACAGGGCCATTATTTTAGGCCTTTCGGGTTATGACCCTGCCACTATCGATTGCAGCAAAATAGATAACTATGTGGAAGCAGTGAGCAACACTAAAGTGCTTAACCTGCTCGGCAAAAAGAATATTTCATTTGATCCTGACAAGAATATCATTTTTGACCATGAATATCAGTATCCATTTCATTCCAATGCTTTAAAAGTGTCGATTTCTCATGGCAAGGGCAGTGTTTATGAAGATATCTTTTACTCCATCGGAGGAGGTTTTGTGGTCAAAGGACCGACGGATTCCGGTCATGGTGAAAATGTCAGATTGCCATTCCCCGTAAGTCACGGTGACGAACTGATACAGTGGTGCAAGCAGGAAAAGTGTGACATCTCATCCATTGTCATGGAAAACGAACGTGCCTGGCGTACCGAAGAGGAAATAGATCGCAAGCTTGATGAGATCCTCACGGTAATGCGCGACAGCATTTACCGCGGTTGCCACACGCCCGGCATATTGCCTGGCGGATTGAATGTAAAACGCCGCGCACCAGAACAAAACATACGCCTGATCAGGGGTCTTCCTTATAAAAACCCTGAAGAATGGATAAGCCTGATCAGATACGGCAGGCATTCTTTTGGAGAAACCCTGGATTGGGTGAGCTGTTTCGCACTGGCAGTCAATGAAGAAAATGCCGCTTTCGGCCGGGTGGTGACTGCACCGACCAATGGCGCCGCCGGCGTGGTACCCGCAGTTCTGATGTACTACCTGTGTTTCAATGATAATGTGACCAATAACGACCTGAAGCGGTTTCTGCTGGTCGCCGGTGAAATCGGTAGCATCTTCAAAAAAGGCGCCACAATTTCTGCTGCCATGGGCGGATGTATGGCTGAGATCGGGGTGTCTTCTGCCATGGCCGCCGCAGCGCTCACAGAGGTGCAAGGCGGCACACCAGAAAAAGCCCTGATGGCCGCCGAAATCGCCATGGAACACCACCTCGGTCTTACCTGTGACCCTGTTGGTGGCCTGGTACAGATCCCGTGCATTGAGCGCAATGCCATGGGCGCTATGAAAGCCATTACCGCTGCACAAATAGCTTTGGCCAGCGATCCTGATTATGCCAGGGTATCGCTTGATGACGTGGTTAAAACGATGTGGCACACTGCCGAAGATATGAATTCCAAATACAAAGAAACCGCCGAAGGCGGTCTCGCAGTCAATATCCCCGTAAGCTTACCGAACTGCTGAAAACAACAATTTTCTTATGGCTTATCAGCCTTCCTTTATCAGCGACGCCAGAGCATCAACCGCTTTCTGGATGTTGTTTCTTACCTGTAAGATATCCGCTTCCATCATATAGCACGGAGCGGTGACAATCTTGTTTTTGGTATCAACCGCAATTTCTTCCACGGTTTTCATCACGGCGTGGGCGCCGGTTTTCTCCATGCCCTGGCTGATAGCCTCAATCTCATAAGGCGATGGCGCTTCGGTGCTGCCGACAGTGAGGGTAGGCGCAAGCCCCGTGCCTTCCAATGCTTTGGCAATTACCGTCGGACTCATGCACAGCCCCGCAACAGGTTTCCCTGCCTTTACCATGGAAATTATGGCATTTTTAACCTGTTCGTTAATCTCACCCTCAGGGCCCTCGAAAGCCCATTTCGTCAGGTTTTTTGCCACACCAAAACCGCCGGGAAGGATCAGCCCGTCGAGCTGAGACGCATCAAATTCATCAAGGCCGAGGATATCACCCCGCGCTATCCGTGCTGATTCCACCAGCACGTTGCGACGCTCGTTCATTTCTTCGCCCGTGATGTGATTGATCACGTGATGCTGCTCAATGTCCGGCGCAAAGCAAACTGCCTCGCCCCCGACTTTTTTGATCGATAATAAGGTAAAAACTCCTTCGTGAATCTCAGTGCCGTCGAACACGCCGGCGCCTGAAAATATTACTCCTATTTTCATGATACTTCCGATTTATGTTTTGTTTGAACTATTACAAGTTAGCAAAGAGCTGACAGAATGTGAAGAACCCTGATAAGAAAATCGGGGACCGCATCAGCCCATCAACATTTACCCCTGATATTCATAAAAATGAAATGATTTACCCCGGACAAAACACATCCGGAAACTTATATTCTAATGGTAAGGAAGAAAAATAATCGTTATATTTATTTGGTAAAGCAGTGAGTTGCAAAACTTTAATATAACTATTGGAAACAGGATTTTTTACAAGGTCATTTAAAATCCGGCTTAAATTTCGTTAATTGGCGATATGACAACCATTATCATCATTGGCTTTATCCAGGCCTTGTTTTTTACGGTTCTCGCCATGGCAAAAAAGCGAAAGGAGCCTGCTGATTATATCCTGGCGGCTCTTTTTATGATGATCGCCTATCAGCTCGGCGTCAATTATGTGATGCTGACAGACTATAAAAATCAGTTGCCACATCTGATAGGGACAGCCGGACCATTTGCATTTCTTTACGGGCCTTTACTATTTTTCTTTATTCGCTATTATATTTCCGACAGGCAGAAACTCCGGCCTGTACATTTTCTTCATTTTCTGCCTTTTGTAGCCGATCAGATTCATAATCTATTCTATTTTTACCACCTGACCGGCAATGAAAAAATAACTATTCTCAACGAATTACTGGCAGGGAAGCCGGATACGGAACTCTCAATAGTTATCTTGTTGCGAGCTGCTTCGCCATTTATTTACTCGGTTTGGTCGGTAATGATATTGAAAAAACACAGAAAAAACATCCTCCATCTATATTCATTTACCTCTGATTCCCTCAAGCTCGAGTGGCTCTGGAACCTGGCCTGGAGCATGCTGTGGGTTAGCGCGGCGGCACTGATCCTAAATATTTTCATTGTGTTTTCCGATGTGGTCGACTGGATACACCTTCGTGAAATGATCCTGGTGATTTCCGTGATCTGGATTTTCTTCATAGGCTACTACAGCATTCGGAAAACACCCTTCTATCGTTCATTTCCTATTACGGGGCTGGAAAATTTTGACACTGTTGAGGCCGATAAAGAACTGACTGAAAAATACGAAAAGACAAAGCTCGATGAGACGGAAGTCCGCAATCTGAGGAAAAAACTGATGGATCATATGGAAAATGAAAAACCATATTTGAATAAAAATCTCACGATCGGCGAACTGGCCGGCAACCTTGAGGTACCGGTTCATCACCTATCACAGGTAATCAACAGCGATTTGGGCATGACTTTTTTTGAATTTATCAACAGATACAGGATCGAAGAAGTAAAAGCGCGCTTTCTGAATCCTGAATACAGCAACCTCACCCTCCTCGGCATCGCCATGACGTGCGGGTTTAATTCCAAATCATCTTTCAACAGGGCTTTTAAACAATTCACCGGACAGACTCCTTCGGAATACCTTAAAAAAAGGGAGGTTGCATGACCGGGTTCATGGTTCATTTACAGGGTATTATTATCATTTGCCTTTGTGCAATCCTGAAAAGTCAGGCCATAGCACAACCGGAATCTCTGTCTGGCAGCCTTCGCATCATGTTTTACAATGTCGAAAATCTCTTCGACACATTTGATGATCCGGCAGTGCAGGACGATGAGTTTTCTCCGGATAGCGAAAAACGGTGGACATATTTCAGATATCGGGAAAAACTGAATAATATCGCTAAGGTGATCATTGCCGCAGGCGGGTGGTCCCCTCCCGGTATCATCGGTCTTTGTGAGGTGGAAAATTATCAAATTCTCATAGACCTGACTGCCAAAACGCCCCTGAAAGCGTTCAACTACCGGATCATTCATGAGAACTCACCCGACCCACGGGGTATCGATGTGGCTTTGCTGTATAATCCAGAAAAACTCATGGAAATATCGCATGACTTTATTCCTGTTTTCAGGACTGATTCTTCCCGGACAAGGGATATCCTCTACACAGTACTTCACTACTCAAAAGAGGATACATTGCATGTATTCGTTAATCACTGGCCGTCGCGGGTGGGCGGCAAAGAATTTTCTGAAGCCGACAGGATCAACGCAGCCGAAACTTTAAAAAGTGTAATTGATTCAATTTTCATCATAAACAAAAATTCAAAAATTCTCATCATGGGCGATTTTAATGACGAGCCCATTGATACAAGTCTGAAAAAACACCTGATGGCCGTCAATGACCTTGAGGATATTTCACCAGGAAAAATATACAATTTGTCATATAGCGATTTTAAGGCAGGGAAAGGTACGCTCGTGCACAAGACGATCGACAACCGATGGTTTTTATTTGATCAGTTTCTCGTCTCCGGATCTCTACTGATCGGATCATGCCTGAAAGTGGAAGGATCGAAGTGTAACATTTTTAGTCCGTCGTGGTTATTAAAGGACGAACGACCATTCAGAACCTACCGTGGACCCATATATATCGCAGGATTTAGCGATCATCTGCCGATATTTTTAGATTTGCATAAGGAAAAGTAATAAACCCTTTTAAAACCAGGATTAAATGAAATTTTCAAAAATACTCCTTTTCTCATGGCTGTTTTTAGTCATTCTGTCTGCGCTTTTCGCTCAACAACCCAAATCATCTGAATTTCCTGCCGTACACTCTAATTTGAAAAGCGATGAGAGAGGGCAATATTTTGAGGTGCGGGGCAAAAAATATTACCGTGTTGTGACTGCCGAAGGGTATACCCTCGAAAAAATGCTCGGGAATCCGAAAGGTACCGACGAAGGCATTGCCTTTGACTTCCAGGACACCCTGCTTAATGGAACTTTGTATTATGGTCTGATTCATTACAACGACTCAAGACATCCTCAGCCAGTTTATTTTAAGTATCCAGCCAAAGTAGAAAAAGGGAAAGCCGGTATCTCCATCAGCCAGCTCAAAGGCAGATACGATATGACCGGATGGGTCAAAGCCGGAAAGGGAACCATCGGCTACCGGGTTGCAGACGACGGGGGCAATATGCTTTACGACGGTATAATTTCCTTCAAAGGCACGGGGCCGTTTAAAATTGACGATACCATCATTGAAGGCCCCCTGATAAATCTGCTCCATGAAAACGGTGTGACGATTTCTTTCAAAACCAATAATCCTCTCAGAGGGGAGGTGATAATCAACGGGAAAAGCTATAAAGGCAAAAAAGGCACATCCCATGAAATAACCATCAATAAACTGGCACCGGACACAGAATATCAGTACACGGTAAAATACGGAGACAATTCTCAGACCTACAGCTTCAGGACAGCGCCTGAACCAGGCAGCCGCAAGCCTTTCACTTTCGCCTATGCGAGTGATTCCCGTGGCGGTACCGGAGGGGGAGAGCGCAGTATGGAAGGTGTTAATGCCTATATAATGAAAAAAATCATGGCGCTGAATACGCAGGAAAAAGTAGCATTTATGCAGTTTACCGGCGACTTGATAAACGGCTATAAATCAAACATGGGCGAAATGGAACTTGAATATGCCAACTGGAAAAGATCGGTCGAGCCTTTCGCACACTATTTCCCTGTCGTTTGTACCATGGGAAATCACGAATCTTTGGGAAATATTTTTATCGATCCCGCAACAAAACAACAAATCATGGTGGACAAATTTCCGTTTGCCACATCCTCAGGAGAATATCTCTTCGCCAAAGAATTTGTCAACCCGAAAAACGGCCCTGTCAGTGAGGACGGAGCCTATTACGATCCGGACCCAGATAATGTCGACTTCCCGCCCTATGAAGAAAATGCCTTTTTCTATACTTATGACAATGTCGCCGTGATCGCCATGAATTCGGATTACTGGTATGCGCCATCCACGGGATTTTTACAATACACCGGCGGCAACCTGCACGGCTATATCATGG
>WGED01000232.1 GCA_015492915.1 Cyclobacteriaceae bacterium | reverse complement strand
TTCTCAATGAGCGCATCGGTGTCCTCAAAATTATTGCTTTTGTCTTTCACCCAAAACTTGAGTACGTAGATGACCTGGTACCAGAAAAGATCCTTGTATCTTTCCGTCAGCCATGGCCTGTGAGCGATCTCGCCCGTGTTAATCCCTTCGCTGACCAGCCTTCCCGCATATTTCTCAAACTCTTTCCGGAAATCTTCCATGCAAGCAGGATACACCTCAAGCAAACCTTCTTCTTTCATGGAGTACACGACAAAACTGCGATAATCCTTCAACATGCCCGTCCACGTATAAAAAAAAGCGAGGAACTTTTCTCCCACTGAAAACGAAAGATACTCCTCATCTTTTTCGAGTTGCCGGAGGGTGTTTCTGAAAATATTTGCCCAGATATCTTTTTCAAGCTGGTTAAAGGAGGAAAAATGGCGGTAGAAAGTGCCTTCCTTTATTTTGAGTGAATCGGCAAAATCGATCACCGACGGTGGCCGCTTGTCATGTGTTGCGACAAACCTTATGTACTTATCCGCGATCCGCTCTTTAGTTGGTTTCATGCCCTTAGCCGTTCACCATGTTAAACACGCCCTTCCATGAAAAAGTTGCGATTTTCTCACAGCCCATTATGCGGGTGGCAGATGAATGCCGGCAATCATGCAGCGAACGCTCCCGCCCCCAACCGATTCGATATTGTTGATGTCGAAACTGACAGGCCTTGCAAATTCCTCTAAAAACGTCCGTTGCTTATCGGTAAGCACATCACGGGCCGTCTTCGACATGGTTAGCAATTTCTCACCATCCTTATTTTCCAGCTCGATCATGTTGCCTGCAAAACCGCGCATCTGCTCATAGCTGATCTCCATGACTTTCAGGCCATTTTTCCTGAAGCTGTCGAGCACCCGCTGCCTGTCTCCCTCAACGACGGACTCCACGCAAACCACGGCATAGCCCGTGCCGATAGTCATCAACACATTGGTGTGGTAAATATCTTTTCCACTCTCATCCACAGCGCGAAAGAAAACAGCATCATACCCAAGTTTTTCACAAAGTTCGCGAAATAAGCCCTCATCCGTTCGTGGCGAGCCGTTGGCATAGGCCACGCGATGGATATGGTCGAAAATGATGCTGCCGGTGCCTTCAAGAAATCTCCCTTTCTTTTCTTCGGGTGACAGATCGATGATTCGGTTAATCCTGAATTTTTTACCGATCTCATCAATTACCTCCTGCCTTCGCTCCCCCCTCCTGCTCTTTGCGAGCATCGGGTACAGCACCACCGTGCCGTCGTCGTGCAGGGATATCCAGTTATTTGGAAAGACAGCGTCAGGCGATTGTACCCCTTTCGGGGAATCGAACACCATGACCATCACGCCTTGTCGCTCCAGCTTATTTACCATTATAGCAAATTCTTCAAGAGCACACTGCCGTACATTCTGATACTCACAGAGTAATACTTCCTTCTGAAATGCATTGGAAGCTGCTGTCTCTTCATTGAAACCAAAATGCTCCGGCCTCACCATAAATATCGCTTTGGGTGTTTGTGACCTGCTCATAAGTATTTATGATTTTACAAATTTTTCAAGCAATAAAATTCCTTCAAATTATTGATTGTCTATAATTGAACCCAAAATTCTCAATAACCTTTCTATTCCGAGCTTACACTACTTTAAAATCAGGCACTTCGTTCACGTTTGATTCGTCACCATTAAAGTGCATTATGCATCCTCCTCAAACGTGCTGATTTTCTTCCCGCCCTGGCGGGACAAGTTGTATTTTAACCTTTCATTACGAAATCCTATTGAGAATTTTGGGTTTAAACATCTAATACTATCCTTTTTATCAGGCAACAAATTAATCCACTCAAGACACATACTTAGCATTGTATTTTGTGAAACACTTGCCCCGAGGCTATGGTTTTGACATGCCTGTCAGCCTCTGGCTGGATTTTTGCCAACCTACGCTTCTACCCTGCACCGGCAAAAAAGCACGCCAAAACCCGGTTTGTTTTAATTCCTGTTCCGGGGGTTTGCACCCCCGGCTATAATATACGACTCCTTCGGAGCCAACTTAAACAGTAATAGCATTATTATTTTACCCGTTTTTGAAAATCAACGAATAGCCATATTATTATCAAATTCAATCCATCAGCATGCCGCCGTTGATCTCCAGTGTCTCGCCGTAAATGTAGGAGGCATAATCCGAAGCGATGAACAGGATACCGTAGGCGATCTCTTCCGACGTGCCTTCGCGCTTCAGCGGTGTCGCTTCGGCAAATTTCTTCCTCAGTTCCGGTGGTGAAAAACGGTCATGGAACGGTGTGGCAATTACACCAGGTGCGATGGCATTGACGTAAATGCCCGTGCCGGCCAGCTCTTTGGCCAGGCCTTTTGTAAAAGTCGAAACGCCCCCCTTAGTCGTAGCATAATGTACCGATCCGTCACCGCCGCCCGTGCGCGCCGCAATGGAGGTGACATTGACAATTTGTCCTTTTCCACGCTCTTTCATATGCGGTATCACTGCCTGACAACACATAAACAGGCTCTTGAGGTTCACATTCATCACACGATCCCAGAGCTCCTCGTCCACATCCCCAATGGGCGTCCTTTTGATCAGCGCACCGGCATTGTTGACGAGGATGTCAATCCTGCCGAATTCATTATAAACTGTTTTAAAAACCCTGTCCACCTCGCTTTTCTGCGACAGATCTCCACCAACGGTAATGGCTCTGCGGCCGGCCTTTCTTATTTCGGCAACGGCCTCCTCAGCGCCCTGTTTGTTGTTGTGATAATGCACTGCTACATCAGCGCCTGATTTTGCAAATTCTATGGCAGTCGCCTTGCCAATACCAGAGCTGGCACCTGTCACGAGCACTACTTTGTCATCAAATCTTATATCCATTTTCTCAGATTATTTATCGTAATTGCTTTATAAACTTTTCATACCATCACCATAAGGGCTCTTCCCGCAGCCTTTGGCCAACTTCCCGCAAAGTACGGACATCCTCTTCAGGAAATGAGCCATCCGGCAGGGGGCCAACATTGAGCAACAGATTGGCATTGATCTTTTTCATCTCTTTCAAAATCTCCATCACCTCATCGGCCGTTTTGTGCTTTCCGTCCACTGATCGTTTATATCCCCAGGCATGCGGCTGCAATGTGTTGCATATCTCTTTCGGCTTGTTTTTGTTCAATTCAAACACTTTCCTGGCTACCTCAAATTGCTTTCCCACCATCGCCGAACCCCGTCGCTCGGGAGCGGAAAAATCTTCATCGCCGTTTGCACCCTGCTTGAATGATATCAATACATGAGGATTCAACGACCTGATCAGCGCATATGTTTCTTCTATCGGAAACAGGTCGGAACGCGAATAATACCCCATGATCGGATCAAGCCAGATGCCCGCTATGTTGGGATATTGCGTGAGCAATTCCCTGAGATGGGCATGCGCGTAATCGATGTAATGCCGGAAATCCTCGTCCTTCTCAAACTTATATTCAGGCTGCGGCTCCTTGTAGTCAGGCCTTGCATTGGGCCAGCCACTTTCGCGGGAATAAAAATACGGATGCCGCCAGTCGGCTGCATAGGAATAATACAAAAACAGCCCGAGCCCCTTTCTATCACATGCTTCGGCCAGCTCTGCGATTAGATCCCTGCCGCTTTGCGGGGCGCTCACGCTGTTGAAATCCGTCTGATCCGTCTTGAACAGACAAAAGCTGTCGTGATGCTTCGCCGTGATGGTGATGTACTTCATGCCTGCTTCGAGTGCCAGATCAGTGATGAAATCAGCATCAAAATTTTTAGGATTGAAATAATTTTTCAATGTATCATAATCGGCCACCGGGATCGGCGGTTTATGCTTCAACTGCACCCATTCGCCATCTTCCAGAATGCTGTACACGCCATAGTGCATGAACAAACCGAAACGGGCATTTTTAAACCATTCGAGGTTAGCCCGGCGTGGATTTTCACGATACAATTCGGCATATTCCGAAAGGTAATTCGGCACTCCGGCACCTTTCTTCCCACCGCATGAAATCAGAAGGATAAAAATCATTAAAATCCCATAGGCGGCCGTTTTTCTCATGACGCTGAAATTAAAATACGGATTTTATTTGATCTATACTCACATGGAAGAGCGCCTGCACAATGG
>WGED01000231.1 GCA_015492915.1 Cyclobacteriaceae bacterium | reverse complement strand
AATAAAATCCATGAAAAAAATATATATCTGCAGCCTGTACATCTACCCTGTCAAATCCGTCTCCGGCATAGCCGTCGATGAAGCAGTTGCCGAAGAAAAGGGCTTTCGCCATGACCGCCGCTGGATGCTCATCGACGACCAAAACAGGTTTATCACCCAGCGGAAATTTCATGACCTGGCGCTGGTCGATGCTTCTATCGAAGAGGGGAGCATCAGGCTCAGCTACAGAAAATGGCCTGAGTCCCATGCGGAAGCACCGCTGGAGACAACTCACGGAAAATTGATCAAATCCCATATCTGGCATGACGAGGTAGAGGTGCTGTGGCCCGGGCTCTCTGCCGATGAATGGTTTTCGAAAATACTCAAAATTCCATGCAAACTGGTCTTTATGCCCCATGATGCCAAAAGGCAGATCGACACCGACTGGGTATCCGAACCGATGAACACGAGCCTTTCGGACGGCTACCCCTACCTGATCACCAACGAAGCCTCCCTTAATGACCTCAACCAAAAATCAGGCACCGAACTGACTATGAGGCGTTTCCGACCCAATATCGTGGTGAGCGGAGCAGCGCCTTTTGCAGAGGACAAGTGGAAAAGAATAAGGATCGGTGAGGCCGTATTCCGCATCATCAAACCCTGCGCCCGCTGTGTGGTCACAACCATCGACCCGGAGACAGGGCAGAAAGGCAGGGAACCGCTGAAAACACTGAGCACATACCGCAAAGAAGGGCACAAAATATTGTTTGGGCAAAACACAATCCTGGAGAAAGGGGGCATGGTGAGAGCCGGTGATAAAATAGAGTTATTGGATTGAGAACAATTATTTGTTTTCGGAGTTTTAATACAATTATCTTAGCAATAAAAATACAATACAATGACGATCTTAGCACTTAAGGCAGTTCATGTTATTTCAATGGTCATCTGGCTGGGCGTGTTGCTTTACATGCCGCGGCTCCTTGTGCTCCTCTACGAGGCAAATACAAAAAAAGAACCCGATCGTGACATCCTCACGAGCCAGTACAAGCTCAACGCCCATTGGTTGTGGAATTTTGCATGGATAGGTATGTTGTTCACCATCCTTTTCGGGCTCGGACTCATGCACCATTATTTTTCCACGGTTTGGTTTTGGGTAAAAATGGCATTCGTGCTAGGGCTGACCATCTACCACCACATCCTCTTTTTTACCTATAAAAGTTTCAGGAATGACCACTATAAAAAGACACCCCTGCAACTGCAGACCATGGGCCGCACGGCATTTTTGCTGATGGTGGGTATCATCCTGCTGGCCGTGCTCAAAGATCATGTCGATACCATCCTCATAGGCATCGGCATCGTTGTGCTGATCGTGCTTGTCTTTATGATTGGTCGCATCATGGTTAAAAAGGCGAAAGCCAAAAAGGCGGGAGGAGAAAAGCCGGATGGCAGGAGCCGGGAGAAGGACGAGAGTCAAAAACCGGAATCAGAATTATAACATCAATTCCATGACTTCTGTTATTAACGTGATTCATGGTTCTTAAGTGATTTTTTAATCAATCAAATCAATAATTGCAAAAGGAACAATTAAGACAATGAAAAACTTTTTGATTCCGGCGCTAGCCGTTTTTATCTTTTTTTCATGCAGCCCGGGTAATGAAAAATTACCTGTGCTTGGGCCCGTACAGATTGAAAATGTAAAGACGGTCAACGGCAGGATTGTCGCAGATACCATTTATCATACCATCCGAGATTTCAGCTTCACCGATCAGGACGGCAACATCATCACGCAGGACACTTTCAAGGACAAGATCTATGTCGCGGACTTCTTTTTCACCACTTGTCCGACCATCTGCCCCATCATGAAAACACAGATGCTGCGCGTGTATGAGGTTTACAAAGACAATCCCGAAGTGAAGTTCCTGTCGCACACCATCGATCCGAAGCATGATTCTGTGGCCGTTTTGCACGAATACGCCGACAGGCTGGGTGTGCGCAGCGATGTGTGGCACTTCGTCACGGGCCCGCAGGAGGAGATCTACGACATCGGTCAGACGAGCTACATGGTCACGGCACGCGAAGACCCCAATGAGCCCGGCGGCCATTTGCATTCCGGCGCCTTCCTGCTCATCGACAAAGGGCGCAGGATACGCGGCATCTACGACGGCACCAAACAGGAAGACGTGGACGAACTGATCCGTGACATTCGGAAACTCCTCAACGAATACCATCCCCAATGAGACCCCTTGCCCCCTTCCTGCTCTTTATCATTACAATAATGCCATTTTTTTCATGCGATCCGGGCAGGGATGGCCAGCGGTATGCCCATCTCGACAGGAGAGCGCGCATCCGCCTGATGCAGTACCGTGCGGAGGGTAAGAAACTCTATATGAAATATTGCTCAAATTGCCATCAGGCTGACGGCACAGGGCTGGCTAGGCTTTATCCTCCCTTGAAAAATTCCGATTACCTGCTCAACCATCCGGACAGCGTGATCTGCGGTATACGGCACGGCCACAAAGGTGAGATGATCGTCAACGGCATTACGTTCAACCAAGAGATGCCTCCTATTCCTCAAATTACAGATCTCGAGATTGCCGAGATCGCTACTTATGTATTCACCGAATTTGCCGACAGTGTCATGATCATCAGTCAGCACGATGTACAGGAAATCATGAAAAAATGCAGGAAAACTCATTGAATCGGGGTCACCGTTCACTCACCATCACACTAACCACTCACTCTACTCAGTGTGGGTATATCCTTGTCTTGCTCACGCTTTTGCCGTTTTCGAGCAGCGCGTCCATATCGATCTTGACATAGTCTTTTCTGATCTTCACTTTGAGCTTTTCGATCTTCTCCACTTTGGAATGATATTTCCGTTCGATGTCTTCGATGAGATCTTCGAGATTTCCGTCATCCTTATCAAAACAAACCTCATGATCGCCAATGTCGTCCCTGTCGATGTTATAGACCTCAATGGTCATGTTGGTAACCATTTCCTCAACGGCCTTCGACAGACGGTCCGCCATGTCTTCGATCCGTTCGCCGAGGTTCTCCATTTTCTCTTCAAATTCATCCTCGTCGAAGCGAATGGTGATTTTTTTGTCATCGAACATCCGCTCGATCTTTTCGCCGAGGCGCTCGCCCCAATCTTCAAAATATTCGTCGAGTTCCTTCTCCTTACCATCCACATTGATGAGTACCACAACTTTCTCGTCGTCATCCTTGTCCTGCGCAGTTGCCACACCCCATCCGAGGGTGAGCACTGTTACCAATGTCAATAACTTTATGCTGATTTTCATGATTTTATCCATTTTGTGGCTATATAGTGAAAATTCCGTTCCAAAACCATTTTCATATCGATAACCCAATGATCCAGAGGTCTTTACGGAAATGAAAATAATTGCTCAAATCTCATGAGCGTTCACAGGTGGACGTTGAACTGTTCGCTCCCGGACATTTTCATTAAAAAATCAAACACAATATATTCCCGGCAGAATTACATCTATTTTTTCTCCTCCCCAAGCACCTTCCTCGCTTCCTCCATAGCCTTATTGGTCATCTTTCCCACATTCTCGATCTTTTCCAGTTCGCTGTTGAGGTAGTTCATGATCTCCTCTTTGGTCATGTCCTCAAAATTACGGTTGAATTTATGCATCCAGTCCATCATACCGTCGTGGGCATTGTCGAGGTCCGTGAGCGATTTGCGGAGCGTTGCGATCTCTTCTGCATTGGCAATGCTGTCCCTGGTCAACACTTCCAACCGCTCCCTTATCTGTCTTTTATAACGCATCAGATCACCCATCTTAGGCATGATCTCATCATGCACACTCATTATCTTATCATAAAGGGCTTTTT
>WGED01000230.1 GCA_015492915.1 Cyclobacteriaceae bacterium | reverse complement strand
TTGTTGATTTATCTGTTTTTTTAGAAACAACAACAGCTGCGGCCAATACCATCTCTAAAGAATCGGGATTAAGCGTAAAAGTATAATTTGAATTCTGCGCAAAATTATATGACTCATATTTTATCAGCGCGCCATTACCTCCAATATAGATATCTTTTATTTTCTCTTTATTTTTACTGTATTCCAATTCACCAAGAATCTCATCGCATGCATTTGAGTCAAGATGACTGCTCATCTTCCTCAGTAATAATCTTATATCCAAGGCTTCTTTTTTTTCTCTTCCGTCTACATAAACACACCCCCTGGCATGTAAAACTGAATTTTCTCCCTGTTTTTCACTAGCGGAATAAATTTCAAATTTAACATTCTCAATATTATCATTAATATCCTCATCCAACGTCAGTGTAATATGTAATTTTTTTTGATCCTTAACAGTAAAACATTCCAGCCATTCAACATCAGACAGGAAAACGGTCTTCTGTTGTTGGTCCTTTATACCACTCGCCTGAGAAATTGCAGCATGTACCATTTCAAGGTATGCCATACTTGATAAAACCATTTCTTCATTCAATCTGGATTTTTCAAAATATGCTTCTTTACCAGTAAATGTGGAACTGTAACGCTGCGCATATAAATCGGATGTATTTTCGTGCAACAATGGATGAATCTGTGTTACTTGTTGTAATGTAGCTGTGCTCCTCATAAATGCCGAGTCTGTTTCTGCAATCCAGTACCTGTCCTTACGGAAAGGATAAGTTGGTAAACTTACCTTCTCTGGCTTACGGGCATGATATAACTGACCCCAGTTAACCTCTATTCCATTTATCCATAAAGTTGCAATCTTCAGTCCGTCTCCGGAATAAATCCAGTTATCAAAAACATTATTAAGTTCGTTATCCAAAGAAAATACATTGAATGTCTTACGGCCTGAACCAATATTTCCACTTATAATTTTTGATGAAGCAACACCTTCTATATTGATATAATTTCTCAACTTGTCTTTTAAATCAGAAACATCGCTAACTAAAAAGACAACACGTTCGTCCATTTCCTCCCGGCCTGTTTGAAGAGTGAATGCAATATCTTCCAGCTGAATTGCATTACCTCTGTAACTGTCTCCTGTATTCAGGATATTGGTTTCATTTATTTCTACATATTTCAGTAAATTATCAGCATGTAACTTCAAGCGGTCGACTGTTTTTGCGGACAAGGGAATGATGATTTCCTTACCCGAAGATAATCGGGAAACAATTATTTCCTGATTTTTATTGTTACCACTAATATTCTGGGTAGCAAGGGAATTTACATTACGATATTCTTCGATGATCGCATGTGCATTACTCCCCCCGGCGCCAAAAGAACTTAACATTGCCCGTAACGGCATTTCTTTTTCCTGACCATTATTATCTTTATCAGTAAATGGCCCCCAGGATTTCAGCTCTTTTTGCACGATAAAAGGTGTAGATGAAAAATCGATATTTGGGTTTAATTCATCAGCATTGATTGATGGAACCAGTGTCTTGTGTTTCAATTGAAGAAGCAATTTAGTCAACCCTGCAATACCTGCTGCCGCTTCCAGGTGACCAATATTGGACTTTACTGAACCAATAGCACAAAATTCTTTTTTATCGGTATAGTTGGAAAAGGCCTTTTGCAGCCCTGTAATTTCGATGGGATCGCCCAGAGATGTGCCTGTCCCGTGCGCCTCAACGTATGAAATCGCTTCTGGAGAAACGCCACTTTTATCAAGTGCGGACAATATCAGTTCTGTTTGTTTAACCGGATTTGGCACAGTATACCCATTCGTTTTTCCGCCATGGTTTATGGATGTGCCTTTGATTAAACCATAAATATGGTCACCGTCCCGTATCGCATCCTTCAGGCGTTTGATATAAACAGCCCCAACACCTTCTCCCGGAACATACCCATCTCCGCCACTGCCAAAACTTCGGCATTTTCCATCACTGGAGAGAAAGTTATTATTACTTAGCCATAAATATTTACTCGACGAGAGTGATATATTGACCCCCCCGACAATAGCACTGTGAGTTTCTTTCCTTTTTAAGCTTTCACAAGCCAAATGAAGTGCTGTTAAAGAGGCGGAACAAGCCGTATCCACGGCCAAGCTTGGCCCACACCAGTCAAAGAAAAAAGATACTCTGTTTGCGATGCTATAAAGCAGCCCGTGTGGCCTTTGCAAATTACCTTTGAAAGTCTGTTCAACGCCCAATGAAATATAGGGTTGCCATAATGCGCCAACAAAAACGCCTACAGATTCCCCTTGTAAATTCCTGTAATTATATCCTGCATCTTCGATGCTCTCCCAGGCCACTTCAAGAAACATACGTTCCTGTGGATCAATTATTGATGCCTCTCTTGGTGAAATATTAAAAAACAGAGGATCAAATTTATCAATATCATCCAGAAACCCTCCCCACTCTTCGGGCAACAGATTTTTATCCGGAAACATCTTTTGTAATGCCTGGCGATCAAATCTTGATTCAGGTATTTTGCTGATACTGTCTCTGCCAGATTTTAAGTTTTCCCAGAATTCCGCAAGATTTTTTGCCTCTGGGTATCTTCCACTCATACCAACAATTGCAATCGGCTCCCTGTCCATAAAGTCTTCCTGAACAGTCTCATCGTTGTCAGCAACATTCACAAAAATGTCATTACCCGCGGACTCGTCTTCATCATTTTGATGATATTCCCCCACACCATCAATTACCGTTGCTTTTTCATCTGGAGAACCTGTACCAGAATTATCCGCTCCTATTATTCTTTTCAGAGTATTCTGGTGATTCGCCAAAAAATATTCTGCCAACTCCTGAATACTCTTATACTCAAAAAATAATGTTTTTGACAGATTTCCAAACATTTGATCAAGACGCCGATTAAGATCAACGATCATTACAGAATTTATGCCATATGTTTCCAGTTGAACATCGGCTTCAATATCACAAGGCGGCATTCCAATGGCCTCGGATAAAGTCTCTTTTAATATCTCACTTACCTGTTCAACGGTTATATCTGAAGGCTTAACATCAGAATTATACTTGTCTGTTGGCTTTGCTTTTTGTGCTTCGGAATATTCATTTGTATGTGTCAGATTGCGCAATGACAACCCCTTGACTTCAACAATAATATTTCCACCTGTCGTAATAATACTTGCATTATATTTTTTGATTTCATTATTTTCTTTATTTAAGGACATTGTTTCCGTATGCACATAACATTCTTTTGGTATTTTTTTATGTACAATAATTTCATCAATTGCTATGGGTATAAACTTGCTGCTATTTATCCCATCTGGCTTGTTGTTAAGCAATGCCGTTTGCAAAACGCCAGTAAGCATACTGGGATGGAGAACATAATCCTCATAGGTATCTGCTATAAACTCGGGAAGCTTCAAGTGCGATAGCGCCTCTCTTTCGCTCAAATTTACCTGAATCATCGGCTGAAAACTCGGGCCCACATGCAATCCTTCAGAGTGTATAAATTGATAAATTTCCTCTGTTTTCCGGATTACAGAACAACGGCTTTTAATTTCATCAAAATCAATTGTCCCCAATGGGTTGTCATCAATATTTGAAATTAATTTTGTGTGCACTTGACCAAGCGCATGAAGCACTCTTCCACTACCTTCTGCGTGGGTTATTTCATATTCATAGAAATCGTCTTTTTTCATCAGGCGTAAATCCGCCTGAATAGGATCTCCGGGTGTGGAAAGCTGTTTTGCCCAATAATTATTAGACAACTTTAATACATTCTTACCCTGTTCCAACAAATTTCCCGCCTGCAAAGCCATTTCTATATAGCAGGCCCCCGGAACGTTATACAGGCCTTCCACAACATGATCCTTCATAAAAAACTCTTCATCAGATAATGTTTTTTGGAAAATCAATTTGGAACTGTCTGAAAAATCCACATCAATCAACGCCTGCCCTGGCGTGAACCATGATTCCTCTTGGCCTTCAGCAGTACTCCATATGGAATTATCAAGCAATCGTTCACTGTAATTGTCCCAAATATATCCCGATATTTTTGACACTGTATTAAGATCAAAAAATAAAGTTGGGTCCACATCCAGAGAAAAAATCTTATTGATTGACGCTGTGATCTTTAAAATCTCAACGGAATCAATTCCATAATCCGTCAGATTATCCGAATCACCAATATTTTTTGAATCTTCACCTGAATTTGAAATTATTTCTCGTATTTTTTCCTTCAAGGATGCTTCATTCGTTAAATTGTCTTTATTAAAAGAATAATCACGTGATAATACACTTAGATGTTTTTCAATCTTATATTGATCCCCTTCAATCACAATTAACTGATCAGGAAGAGATGTCATTCCCTGTCGCAAAATATTGTCAAAAATGAATAAACCTCTATCGTCCTCCAACGCTTTCATTCCAAAAACGTCCCACAGGTGATCCTCTTCTTCCTTTATCACCCCAATTCCGCCGTTTTTCCATAATGGCCAATTAATCGCAATCGCTCTACCAGATCTTTTTCCCTGTTCCGTCAATTGATTCCTGTATGACGAAAATTCATCTAAAAAACTATTTGCTGCCGCGTAATCACATTGCCCTTGATTGGGCATAATAGAGGCAATTGATGAAAACAAAATGAAAAAATCCAGCTGATCCTGTTTGGTTGCCTTATCCAAGTTCACTGTTCCCATTATTTTAGGCGCAATGACATTGTCAAATGATTCCCTGGTTTTATTTATTATGTAAGAGTCTTCAATCAGGCCCGCACAATTAAGCACACCATTTAAGTGAACGCCTTTCTCCCGAAATTCTTGACAGGTATTTATTAAAGAGACGTTATTATTTATATCCGCAGCATAATACTGTCCATCTCCACCCAATTTGCACAACTGTTCAAGTTTTCCTTCAATTTTTTTATTTTTCTTTGAGCGCCCAATCAGAATCAATTTTGCGCTATAATTTTTGGCAAGATATTGCGCAAACAGATAACCCAACCCTCCCGCACCACCGACTATCAGATAAGTTCCATTCTGTTTGATTATGGATTCATTCGATGATGTTGAGGAATTTTTATACTCCACAATCATGCGGACTTTTCTTTGCCCATTCGCATATTGAACTTCATTGAGGGGGGTATTCTGGTAAAAATCCAATTCCTGCATGACTGCATTGGCGATTTTTTCTGAATTATATTCACCTAACCCAACAGAAGTAATATTGATGTGGGGATTTTCAAATTTCAGGGTTCTTGAGAACCCTCCCACTGATGCATGCAGGCATGACGCCACAGTCTCACGTATGGAATATAAATATAAAACACGAACCCGCTTTGATAATTTAGCCAGTATCAGGGATTGTGTTATCGACAGTAATGACTTTATTCCAAAATCAATATTATGTGATACCGATGGGTTATTTTTATAATTCCATTTGTATATTACTGATTCCGGTTCTACATCTTGGCTTTTAATATCATCCCACAATAAACCAAGTGAATCTCTGTTTTCCCGATTAACTGTATAAGAGTTTTCGCCCGTCTTTTTAAATTTATCCCCCATTTTTACTAAAATAACCGCCTGGTATTTTCCTGCCTTACGCAAAAAATTTGTCAGTGATGGATTAGTATCAAAAACAATTACAGTGGAAAGTCTTTCACTATGCATTCCTGATTTTCGTGGAATCCATTGTGGAACATAATGCAATATATTATTTTCCATATTACCTTTCTCA
>WGED01000229.1 GCA_015492915.1 Cyclobacteriaceae bacterium | reverse complement strand
TTATTGCTCCGGCTGATATGAGATCTGTTTTTCTGTCAACAAGTTACTAAGTTAAAGTAATTTTATAAGAAGATTTTGCAACAATAAAGAAGGGCATTGGTCTGACGGGTATGAATATCCGCTCAATGATATTTTGACTATTATCGGACAAACAGAAAACCGGATCAGAATGACCCGCCCCTGCTTTTCTCCGCTCGTCATCCGTCTCCGGTTTACCCTGTCAATTCAAAATTATTTCCGGAATAAACCTTAAGCTCATGATATTTTCCCTGAGTGAAAACACCGGGGTTCCGTCTGAAATAGATTCTGAAAATTTTCCGGCAATTTATGGTGACCCGGAAGAAAAAAATGTCACGGCGAAGTCTTCTGATCAAATTAATCAGTTAATGGTTTAAGTTGCTTTCCGGCCGGAGCGAAGCCGAAAGTCGGGATGCCATGTGAAAACGCTTGTTTTTCATGACCGTGCAATGATTTTTTAAATGTATTTTTGTCAGAAATTCAAGAAAGGCCGCCAAGCGGTAAAATTATATAATTGAAATCGAACACAGATGAAGCCTGTTTTTTTCTGGAATACCTGGGGATCGCCTTATAAAAATCTGTATAAATTCCTGCTCCTCATGCTTGGTGCCGCCATACTGTTTTATGGCATAGCATATTTTGCGGGAAGCTCTTTCATTATTCATTGGGAGACTCAAAACCAGATATCGCCGGTCAAAATGACATACGACAGCTACCGGGTCGGTTTATTTGAATTTCCCATAACGATCGATAATTATGTGATCGCCCAGCAGTTTTTCGCATCCGATCTGCAGGTGAATGCCTGGCCTTCATGCCTCTTACTGCTTTGGATGGGCTTTTTTATCAGTATGGTCATGGCACTGATACCGCAACTGGGCAGGTTTTGGTTTATCCTTTCCCTCGGGCTGGTTGCCTTGTTTTTTGCCGGCTTACGGCTTGATTTCCTCCTTATGTTTACCGCGTATTCCAGGGCCGGACTTATTGCAGCGCTGGTGCTCTATCTGGTGCCGCTCTATATTTTTCATTTTGTCAGGAAAAATGTCTCATTTTCCAAAAGGCTGATCACATTTCTGGCAGTCACCATTGTATTTGCTTTATTAATTCATCAATTCGCCAGGGCGCCGATGCCATTCCTTCACTTAACAAATTACGGCATCTTCGTGCCCCTGTTGCTAACGGTCTTGTTTGTTTTTATGACCGGACACGAGATTATCAGCGGAGTCCTCAAGGTCGTGTCATCAGGTGGTGGAATCAATAAAAACAGCCTCATGCATTTTCTGATCATCAGCTTGCTGTTTATGGCCAATGTTGTCCTCGTTTTGCTGCGCAATACCAGGGTATTTGATTCGGGCTTTTACCTGATCGGGGCATTCCTGCTTTTACCTGTCACGGCCGTCATCGGTATCTGGGGATACCGCGACAGGGAAGAGGCCTATCATGGAATTTATCCTTTTTTCCCAGTCGGAGCGTTGCTGTATGCAGGTCTGGCGATCACTGCCCACCTGACTGTCGCATGGTTTTTTATTACGGGAAATGATTCTCTGGCCGAAACTGTGGAGGATGCCGTCATATACAGCCAGATCGGTTTCGGAGCTATGTTTTTTCTTTATGCCATAATCAATTTTTATGACTTGTTACGGAATGATGTCAATGTAATCAAGGTGATGTACAAACCGGCCCGGATGCCCTATTTCACTTCGAGGTTTGCAGGGATCGTAGTGGTTATGGCACTTTTCTTTGTCTTCAACAGGGTTCCTTATTATCAGGCGATTGCCGGATATTATACAGGTATTGCAGATTTGTATCTTGAGACCGGCGATGTGCTGTCTGCAGCGGAATATTACAAACTGGCGGGTATTTATTCCAAAACAGGCCATCGTACCAATTACGCTATGGCGACACTGGAGAAGAAAAGCGGAAATAAGATTGAAGAACTTAATTATTTGAAAAAGGCCATCAGTAAAAATCCTACGGAATATGCCTATGCCAATCTTGCAGCGTTATATGCCGATGAACAGCAACATTTTAAGGCTTTGTTCACATTGCAGGAGGGAATTAAAAAGTTTCCGCGGAGCGGTCAGCTAGTGAACAACCTGGGGTTGATATATTCGGAAATCGATAATGTGGATTCTGCGTATTACTGGTTTCAGGCGGCGATGAACTCAGGTGATGCCAGGGATGCTGCTACTGCGAATATTTTTGCTTTACTCAGAAAAAAGGAAATGTCAATTAAGGAGGATACATTGCATTACCTCACCTCGGAGATCAGCTATCTCCCGGCTGTCAGCAATCTCGTTGCACTCGCCAATGAGTTGAAAGTAAGGATCGACGATCGCGGGGAGGTGAAATTCGGGAAGCCTGAAAAAGAAAAGATTGAGCAAATCGTGTACAACTACAATAAAATGCTGAATGATGCTTCACTTGTCGATTCGGTTTTGGTCGGGGAGATGCACGTGTTTTATGATTCGGGCAATGTTTCCTGGTTTGAGGATCAGATCTATTTTTCCGGCGCAATGGCTATGTACAACCAGGGAAATGTCGCCGGGAGCTTTAGAGAACTCAACCGGCTTGCAGTGCTCAATAAAGAAAAACAATACTATCCGGTGCTCGGCAAGCTGTCAATGGCGGAGGATGCCTATGCCCTGGCGCGGGAAAATTTTACCAAAGCATTTCAGAACGGGCATCCTGAAGTAGCTGTTGAGCTTGCATTTGCTTATCTCGAAAGTGCACAGAAAGATAAGGCGGAATTTTTATGGCGGCAGATTGCCAGGACTGGCAGTGACAATGAAAAAAAACTGGCTGATGCAATGCTTTCGGCTTTTGAGGCCCAAAGTATTGAGCCTTTCTATCTTAAAGACGACCTGATGAAATATACTTTTGTCCTTTGCAGGTATGATGAGATTGACCCTGTGGAACTGGAAAAACTGGCCGGGCAAATAAAAGACAATGATATGAAGCTAATGGGATATTTGCGCCTTGCAGAGATATACACGGACCTTGGCAATAAGGAAGATGCTCTCAGGATGCTTGAAAAAATCGGCGCCATGGATTTTTCCATCGAAGGTTTGCTCGAGGAGATCAACTTTCTGCAGTGCAGATTTGCCTATCGGTTTAATGACCCCCAACTGATGAAAAATATCGCCGAAGGTATGCAAAGCAAAGATCATAGGGTCAAAAATTTCATCAGGCTGTTCACTGTTTTGGCAAATGACGAATCGATGAAAGTCCATGAGAAAATGACCGTTTTTGAATCGCTTGGATACAAGGACCCACTGTTTGATCCGGGAGTGCTGGAGGCTGCGCGGTTTTTTGATAGGGAAATGAATGATGAGGAAAAGGCCTATGACATTTTGCTGAGAGCGGTGGATTTTAATCCTTATTCCATAGAAATCAACAAAGCCTATGCGCTCCAATGCCTGAAGCTGGGTTTGAGGAATTATGCCCTTGAGACCCTCGAAGAGCTCAAAACGATGATGCCGTCACGAATGTACGCGACATTTAAGCGTGAATTTGACGAGGCCATGGCATTGTCAGAACAAAATGAGTTAAATTGGGAGCAATAATTGTTGTTTGAATTTAATCGCTTAAAAAATGAGAATATTACTGTTTGCACTACTCACGATCGGCGTATTCCTGGCCGGTTGCCAAACGGGCCCACCCGATGCACAAAAGATCATTGACAAAACGATCGCCGTGCATGGCGGTGACCTTTATGATAACAGCATCATCGAATTCGATTTCAGAAAGAATCATTTTATTCTCGAACGAAATAACGGCATCTATTCATACCACAGGATATTCGAGGATTCTGCCGGCACCGTGCATGATATTCTCACCAACGACGGCTTTACGCGGATGATCAACGACCAAAAAGTGACACTCGATCCCAAGTGGGAAGGCCGCTATTCTGCTTCTGTCAATTCCGTCGCCTATTTTGTGCTGCTCCCTTTCGGACTCAATGCGCCTGCCGTCCACAAAGAATTTGAGGGAGAAGAAAAGATTGATGGCAGGGATTATTATCGTATCAGGGTCACCTTCGATCCCGAAGGCGGCGGAGAAGACTTTAATGATATTTTCATGTATTGGATCAATAAGGGCGATTACCGCATGGAATATTTTGGGTACTATTACCATACCGGTAAAGGGGGCATCAGGTTTAGAAAAGCTGTAAATACACAAAGGGTTGGCGGCATCCTCTTTTCCGATTATATCAATTATAAAGGCCCGGAATCCATGACGGATGTCGGTGTGCTGGCAAAGGCCTTTCAGGCCGGCGAACTTGAAAAAGTTTCTGAAATCATCCAGGAAAACATCACCGTAAAGCGTTATCGCTGAGCCAGGGATGACGCACTTACCATTGAAATCGCATTCTTTCCGTACAGAGAAAATTCCATGATCATTTTATAGAAATGATGTTAATTGGGAAAGCGTTATAAAATGACCGGTGCAAACCAAACACCAGAAAAATGAGTAAAATCTCATGGTTACTGTTTACTTTTTTACTGTTCACTGCACCCGCTGTAGCTGTTGAGAATTATACGGTCAGCGGATATGTCAAGGACAGTACGAGCGGTGAATTACTCATTGGCAGTACAGTGTATGTGCAGGAACTCGGTATCGGTACTCAGACCAATGTTTACGGATTTTATTCTCTCACCATTCCGGCGGGTAATTATACACTTGAATATCGCTACCTGGGCTATGTGAGCAGGATCATCCGGATCAATCTTATGAAAAATGAACAAATAAATGTCGATCTGGTGCCGGAGGAGCTAAAACTTGAGGAGATCGTCATTACCAGCAGCCGCGGCGACCGGAATATAACTGATGTAGAAATGAGCGCCCAGGAACTCGATATCCGCACTATTCGCAAAATCCCGTCTTTTTTAGGCGAGGTGGATGTGATCAAGAGTATTCAGTTGCTGCCGGGGGTGAGTACCGTGGGTGAGGGAGCTTCGGGGTTTAATGTGCGCGGCGGCAGTGTAGGCCAAAATCTGATCTTGCTCGATGAGGCGCCCGTCTATAATTCATCCCACATGCTGGGTTTTTTTTCAGTATTCAATCCCGACGCCGTCAAGGATATCAAGCTTTATAAAGGCGCCGTGCCGGCACGCTATGGCGGACGGATTGCTTCCATTCTTGACATCCGCATGAAAGACGGGAATAATAAGAAATTCGGTGTAGACGGCGGTATCGGTACCGTATTCAGCAGGCTGGCGGTGGAAGGACCGATCGTCAAGGACAAAGGGTCGTTTATCCTTGCAGGCAGACGATCGTATATCGATGTACTTGCGCGGCCGTTTACCAGTTTTTTTGACAACGGTGCAGCACTGAATTTTCACGACCTTACGCTCAAGACAAATTATCGCTTCAATCAGAACAATGCGTTGTATCTCTCAGGCTATTTTGGCAGGGACAAATTTCTGTTTGACAGAGAGCAGGGCTTTTCGTGGGGCAATAAAACAGCCACCCTGCGATGGAATCACCTGTTTGGTGACAGGGTATTTTCCAATTTTACTTTTTTTATAAGTGATTATGACTATGAACTGAAGTTCGGCGATACGGAACGGGATAAGTTTCATTGGGAATCCCGTATCCGAACGATGGATCTGAAACCTGAATTTACTTATTCCATCAATGCCTCCAACGAGCTGATATTCGGCGGTGACCTTTTGTACTACAAGTTCAGACCTGCCGATGCTACCGGCGTAAGCAACGGCACCCCAATAAATGTGAGCCTGGAGGAAAAATTTGCTTTTGAATCGGCATTGTATATTGGTAATGAAACGAAATTCAGCAAAGCCATCTCTGCCAGATACGGACTGAGGCTCTCCAATTTTCAATCGCTCGGTCCCGGATATGTTTATGAGTGGGAGACTACTGTGCCGGGCCAGCGCAAACGTTTGATCTCCTCGCGAAGGGTAGAGAAATTCGAAAAAATCGCATCTTATACCAACCTTGAGCCGCGGGCGTCGCTGAGGGTGAAAATCGGCAATAAAATGTCGGTGAAGGCCAGCTATAACCGGATGGCCCAGTACCTCCACCTGATCTCCAACACCACAGCATCCAACCCCCTGGATGTGTGGAGGCCCGGCACCAACAACCTGAAGCCACAGAGAGGCGATCAGTTTGCGCTTGGGATATTCCGCAATTTCGGTCAGATGGATGATTATGAATTCTCCCTTGAAGGGTATTACCGGACGACTGATAACCAGGTGGAATACATTGACGGTGCTGAAATATTTATCAACGAATACCTGGAAGCCGACTTGCTGAGCGGGATAGGCCGGGCCATGGGACTTGAGTTTTATCTGAAAAAAAATACCGGCAAACTCAACGGCTGGATCAGCTATACCGTGGGAAAAACGGAGCTGAAAGTGGAGGGGATCAATAATGGTGAGTGGTATCCTACGCGTTTTGATCAGCGACACAATCTGAAAATCGTGGGGTATTACAACCTGAATGACCGGTGGACCTTCTCTGCCAATTTCACTTTTCTCAGCGGCACGCCGACCACCTTCCCGACCGACAGATTTACCCAGCAGGGATATTTGATACCGTATAATGCCTACGGATCAAGAAACAATGTACGAATCGCCAATTTTCATCGCCTTGACATTTCGGCTATTTTTTATGGCAAAAAATACAGAAGGAACGGAAAGGCGAGGAAAAACAGAGACTACTGGATTTTCGGATTTTACAATGTGTACGCACGGCGCAATCCGTTTTCTATTTATTTCTCGCAGGGTGAGGACAGACCGGCAGCGGGAGAGCCGGTACCTTCATTCGCAACGCAAGTCTCCATTATCGGCACGATCGTGCCGGCCATCTCATACAATTTTAAATTCTGATGAAGATGAAAAAGAATAGCACCCTTGTCATCGGTTTTTTTATAATAATTGCCTTTTTCTCATGTGAGGATCAGATCGCTGTCGATCTGCCGGAATCCGAGCCGGTAGTGGTGATCGATGCGTGGATCAATAATAAGCCTGAGACGCAGGTCATCAAAGTGATGAAGACCCTTCCGTATTTCGACCAGGAATTCCTGCCCGGGGTCAATGATGCTATTGTCAGAGTGGAGGACATGACCCAACAACCGATCATTTTTGAGTTTAAGAAAGGGGAAGGAGATGGAATTTATGAATGGGAGCCCTGGTGGAATCAGCCTCATTTCGGTATTATCGGACACGATTATAAACTTACCGTACAAATCGGTGAAACGGTTTATGAGGCATATTCCAGCATGGGACGCGTACCGCCCGTTGACAGCCTCACTTTCAGGTTTGAAAAAGGGAATAATTTCATAGCCGACAGCTATATCGCAGGCTTTTATGCCAATGACCCTCCCGGCATCGGCGATACCTACTGGATCAAGACATGGAAAAATGGCCTGTTTCTCAATAAACCATCGGAGATCAACATCTCATGGGACGCCGGTGGTTCGCCGGGTGCTGTGGTTGATGGCGTTTCTTTTATCCGCTCTGTTCGCGATATGATCAATCCGTTCGACAAAGATGAGGAGGGTAAATACATGTCTCCGTACGCCCCGGGTGATTCAATCAGGGTTGAGATCCATTCCATTACCAATGAGGCGTACACATTTCTGTACCAGACATTGATACAGACCAACAGACCCGGAGGATTTGCGGAACTGTTTGCCCAACCGCTAGCCAATGTGATTTCGAATATTCAGTTGGTAGCCGGAGCAGAAAACAGCGCCAAAGCAATAGGCTTTTTCAATGTGTCTGCCGTTTCTGACATGGAAGGTTGGCTCGACCCGGACAAATTACCGCCGAAAGAGTAATCCGTATTGATTTTTCAGCACAAACGGCCCCTGTCGTCGGGAGAGGGCCGAAAATCATTGTTTATTCATGGATAGGCAGAATGAATATTTTGCTAATTTTAGATAGGGACAAAAAAGATTGATAAAGCCTGATCATGAAAAAACGTTTATTTCTCCTCCTGGCCCTGGTCACCGTTTCTACAGTGCTCCATGCACAAAGGGATTATTCTGATTCTGAAATCACAAAACTTGTCTTACTCGGGACCGGCAATCCAAACCCGTCACCACTCCATTCAGGTCCCTCTGTGGCAATCGTGGTTAATAATGAACCGTATATCATTGATTTCGGGCCGGGCCTGGTACGAAGGGCTGCGGCTATGTCGGAGCGATACGGAGGGCAGATCAAAGGGCTGGATGTGAAAAAGATCAGGCATGCTTTCCTTACTCATTTACATTCGGACCACACGACCGGCTATCCCGACCTGATCCTAACACCGTGGGTGATGGGCAGGGATGAACCCCTTGAAGTTTACGGACCGGAAGGGATAAACGAGATGACGGTTCACATACTCAAAGCGTATGAAGATGATATTAAATACAGATTGTACGGTATGCAGCCCGCAAATAATGAGGGCTGGAGAGTCAATAGTCACGAAATCAGACAGGAGGGAGTTGTTTATGAAGATGAGAATGTGAAGGTCGAAGCATTTCCTGTGCCGCACGGAAGCTGGCCAAATGCCTGGGGATACCGCTTTACAACTCCAGATAAGGTAATTGTTATTTCGGGCGATACATCACCATCGGAAAAAGTCATTGAATATGCCGCGGGGGCAGATATCCTTGTGCATGAAGTATATCCTCAGGCTAAATTCGACGAACTGGATGATTTCTGGAAAGCCTACCATTCAAAAAATCATACCTCTACCTATGAACTTGCCATCATTGCCAATACCGTCAAACCAAAACTTCTTGTTCTGTATCATATGTTATTTTGGGGTGCGGAAGAAAAGGATTTTTACAATGAAATCGGGGAGAAATATGATGGAAAAATTGTAGTCGGGCGGGATCTGGATGTTTTCTGAGCCAGGGGAACACCCCTTTGTGGCGTTCCGGATTGAAAAATAGCTGTATTCTCATAGGAATGAAACGATCAGCCGAATTTGGCAATCATGCTGAGGCTCTCCGGATTCAATATCTCAATTTTGGCTCCTGAGATGCTGATGACCCCGTCCTTTCGGAATTCGGATAGAATCCTGATCACGTTTTCGGTTGACATATCGATCAGTTCGGCAAATTCCTTTCTGGTTAATGGGAGATCAAAAGCATTATTATTGTAAATCTTTTTCGAAAAGAAAAGCAGCAGATAGGCGATACGCCCGCGAAGGTTTTTGGAACAAATATCCACACGGCGGTTGATGATCTCATCCGATACATTGGAGATCTTCGAGAGCACATCAAGCGCAAAGGTGCCGTTCTCGCTGATGGTTGCCTTTAAAGAGTTGATATCAATGAAACAAAGGATCGATTCCTCAAGGGCTGTAATGGTGTACTGATAATAATCGAGGGCAAAAACCGTCAAAAAGCCAATGAATGTTTTTGGTTTGGCCACGCTGATGATGTGGTCTTTGCCGTTTTCTGTCTTTTTTGAAAGTTTGACGAGGCCTTTCTTCAGGTATACAAAATTTTTGATCTTCTCACCTTGTGATATGATTTTTTCACCTTTTGAATACAGTACTTCCACTTTGTTTTTGTCCATTTTCAGGAGCTCATCAATGGTAAGCTTTTCAAAAAGCAGCGACCTGAAAGCGCATTCTGAGCAGTGTGAATGATCTAACAATTGTGGCATTTTGACCTCTTTTTATTCAATTCCGTATGATATATATCATATTTGGTCTCTGAGATGATATATATC
>WGED01000228.1 GCA_015492915.1 Cyclobacteriaceae bacterium | reverse complement strand
CGATAAAAATAAACGCCTGAAGGTTCATCCCTTCCTTCCCAGGCAAAATCGCGATCGGTAGATGAAAAGACTTTGGTGCCCCAGCGATTGTATATCTCAATAAGCTGAAACTGATTTTTGCAATTATCACCGGGTAAACCGGGAATAATATAATTTTCGTTGATATTATCCTCGGTGTTGGGAGTAAATACATTGGGTGGCAGGAAGTCATAATCGATATCTCTGTCTTCTACTTTGATGAGCATTTTGAGGGTGTCCGTCATAGGAACAAAGCATTTTTCATCCCTCAGCCGCAATTCAAAAGCATAATTTCCCGGTGTGAAATCCGGGCCGAGCAGATCACAATTTGTCTGCCATTCAAACCCTGTTGATACATTGCCTGTACCGGAAACCGCTTCAAACTGTACGCCCAGTTCCATCACTTTGTCTTCGTTCTGAAGATTGAGGAAAATCTCATCGCCGTTAGGGTCGTAACCCGAAATACCCAGATCGACAAGGTCGCCGGCTATGACAATGAGGGTATCTTCAGCTTCATACCCATCAATAAATATCTGCGGAGGGTTATTGTCCGGCGGCAGTACATTGAGGACAAGTCTCACTGTATCTGCGTTTGGCACTTTGCATTTATCCGCATCCTCGGCAATGAACAAAACCTCATACTTTCCGTCGGGCAGCATGGTCACATTACGGCATTCAACCGTCCAACCCCAATCTGTTTTTATCAGCGACATTCCCTCCTGGTCTTCAAATAACATTCCTGCATTTTCAAGATCGAAGCCGACGCCTACGGCATTCAGATATAAAGAATCCGTCGGATCGCCATCCATGGCTCTGACATCGAAAAGTAGCTCTTCGCCCACTCTCACAGTGATTTCCTTGCTCGCATGATCATTTTCTACAAGCACAACAGGTTCATTGTTGTCGGGCAGAATTATATGAATATTCAGAATCACGCTGTCGCGATTGTCAATATTACAGTAATCGGCATCTTCCACATAAAATTTGATCTGAAAGTCATTTTTATAGGCGAAAGGATATACCCGGCAATCCGTATCCCAATCGAACCGAAAAGCGATCTCTCCATCCTTAAACGCCATGGTATCGAGAGAAATACCATATTCCTCAAGGTTGAAATCGACGCCCTCCACGGTCAGTATGAGGCTGTCACCGTCGGGGTCTATCGCCCTGAAAAAATATTCAATCTGAGAGCCCTCCGTGAAAGAGGCCGTGATTTCGTCCACTGCCGGCTCCACAAAACGCGGTGGCTGATTGGGTGGAGGCTCTACAATGGCCATGATTCTGAAAGTATCCATAAGCGGCTGCGGGCAGGTATTGTCGCGGGCAATGATATCTATAATCATCGGCTCGCCCGGAACATAAGGGCAATCGGGCAGACAGACATTTAACCTCATCGTATCATTCGCATCACCGATGTACCCGCTTTTTACGGAAAAAATATCGCTGACGTCCCCTTCAAAGTTTACGGGTATGGCGCTCATTTTGATTGACTCGTTTCCGTCTTTATCGCGAACCAGAAAATCAAAGCATTTTTCTTCTCCCGGCATTAGTCTGACTGTATCCAGTACGCCCGTGAAAATATCGCTTCCCGGCGCCCTGGCAAGTAATTGCGGTTTATTGCCCGGATCAGGGCAATCAAGTACAAAAAGCTGGAAATCACGCACCACCTCACCGATTTTCACACCATCCCGGTATTCTTCACACTTAACCGAAAACACAAACAGCCCCTCTTCCGATGGGGTGACGGTTAAAAAACCTTTCTCATCGATTGTCAGCGTCGGATCGCCCGGAATCTGATAATTACTGTTAATGCCCGGTGCCCAGGTCACCGTTGGGTGCGGTCTGGGAGTTGGCGTCGGCAAAGGTTCATACCTTGAACTGTTCAAAGGTGTGGCCAGACTGTAAACAAGCGAATCGCCGTCGGGATCATAGCCCCTGAAATCGACATAGTAAAACCTATTGACACAGGCATAATCGCTGAGTGGCGGGAATAGTTGCGGAGAAGAATTCCGAAACTCCCCTCCATCTTTTCTTATGGGTGGAAATTCTATGTAAAAAGTCTGTCCTGTAGCATCAGGCGCTACAATATTGGTTATGATTCTGTTGCGGCAGCACCGTTCCCATACCATGTAATACCCGTCCGGGTCTGAAAACAGACCCGGACTGAGGATTACTTCAGTGGAATATACCAACCTGTTAGTTATAAGTTTGTCGCTGGTGCAAACGGGATTTGAATACGGCACGAGGCTTTCGGACTCAAGCCGCATGATAACGGACCGGATGAAGACATTATCTCTTTTCCTGAAAATTGACGCATTGATTACAAAATCTTTAGCCTGCGGATTGCCGTTTACAACGTCGAAATATTGAATCTGGCGGAATAAATACTTGTCCCCTTCGATGTGAGTGATCTCGAATTCACCACCCACAATGTGGGTAGCCATAGCGGATACTATACCGCTTATCAACAACGCTATGGTCAGGACGATCCTTGTCATGATTGATGTTGCACCTTTCCAAATTATAATAAAAATCATATCTCACCAAATGTTATTGATTAACTTTGCCGCTGAAATCATGGGAAGGAAACGAAAAATCATCGAAAATGTCTTCATCGAGACCATTGCCGCGGAAGGCAAATGCCTCGGAAAGATCAACGGCCAGGCGGTGTTTGTGGCCGGAGTGGCACCGGGCGATGTGGTGGATCTGAAGATTATCAAAAGGAAGAAAAATTACCTTGAAGGACGTGTGATCCGCTTTCGTGAATATTCGAAAGAAAGGATAGAGCCCTTTTGCGAGCACTTCGGTTTGTGCGGCGGCTGCAAATGGCAGCACATCCCCTATCACAAGCAGGCCGAAGCCAAAAGACAACAGATAATCGATCATTTTTCAAGGATCGGCAAGTTTCCGTTTCCCGAGGTGAACGACATCGTAACACCTTCAAAGACAACACAATACAGAAACAAACTCGAATACACCTTCAGCAATAAAAGGTGGCTGACACAGGAAGAGATCGATACGCAACAGGAGATCGACCGTGACGGCGTGGGTTTTCATATCCCGGGGCAGTTTGATAAGGTGGTTGATATTCATGAATGCCATTTGCAGGAAGAATCCACCAACGAGATCAGGAACGCGCTGCGCACATTCGCCAGAGAGAGCGGCATGAGTTTTTATGATATTTCACAAAACAAAGGCCTGTTGCGCAACCTCGTAATCCGCATGAGCACGCTGGGGCAACTGATGATCATCGTGCAGTTTGGCGAAAGGGACGAAAAAAATGCCCTGAAAGTCATGGATTTTCTGCAAAAAGAGTTCCCGCAGATCGACTCGCTCTACTATGTCGTCAACCTCAAGAAGAATGAGACATTCCATGACCAGGAGCTTATTTTGCACAGCGGCCGGGCCTGGATAGAGGAAAAGATCGGCGATCTGACATTCCGCATCGGACCCAAGTCCTTCTTCCAGACCAACACGGAGCAGACCGAAAGATTGTACACTAAAGCTATGGAAATGGCGCAATTGTCGGGCACGGAAAACGTCTATGACCTTTACTGCGGCACGGGTACCATCGCCTGCTACGCGGCTAAAAACAGCCAAAAAGTTATAGGCATCGAGAGCATTGGCGAAGCCATTGACGACGCAAGGACCAACGCGGAGATCAACGGCCTGGATAATACCGTCTTCATCACAGGAGATGTGCGGGAGATCATGAATGACGAATTTTTCATGCACCACGGCAGGCCCGACGTCATCATCACCGATCCGCCCAGAGCAGGCATGCATCCCGATGTGGTGGAAGCCATTCTCGAAGCGACGCCCCGGCGGATCGTCTATGTCAGTTGCAACCCCGCCTCTCAGGCGCGTGACCTGAAGGCCTTGACAACACATTATATTATAGAGGAGGTGCAGCCTTTCGATATGTTTCCACACACGCATCACCTGGAAAATATTGTTTCACTAAAATGCAAAAACTGATGGATATCGTCAATGACCCCGAACTCGACGGCAAATATCTCGGCACCGTATCACAGGACTTCGTAAAGATCGCGGACCACATCAAAGAAGCGTCGTACCAGATCAGGGTGCGGGGCTTTTCGGATTACCCCATTTTCATCATATCAAAAGAGGAAATCCCCATAGGACAGCTACTATTCAAAAAGGAAGAAGTGGGTACCGAGTGGAACTACAATGTCACTTACATCGATGAATTCATCCAGCGCAAGCTCATCAAGCCCGACAAGGTGGACCTGTTCAAAGAGGCGTACAAAGACCCTGACGAGTATTGCTGCCTGTTCGTAATCGATGGCATATTTACCAATTTCGTTTTCATTCCCTATCCTGTAGATTGACCGGTTGTTCTCATAAATGACCAGCCCCTGCTGTATTTATTCACTTTTCCGCAAAATAAGGGAGATATATTGTTTACATCCGCATTCTCCACCCGATAAAGGCTGATATTCTGGTTCTCTACGTTTTTTGCTGCTGGGTTTAAAGCCCTGCCGGAAGCGATAGACGATCCTCAGTCTTTTAATTTTTAACCCGATAAATATGAGAACGCGAACCATTACCATTATCGCAATACTGATCACTCATGTTGCTTTTGCCCAGTTTGTGTATAAACCCATGCCGGCGCCTCCCCCTGCCCCGCAGTTCACGCATGACTTTCCCAAAGTTTCATCAAGCGCACTTGCTTTTGCCGATGTCAACGGCGACGGGTATCCCGATGTGATCATATCCGGCGGTATCGGTGAGGATATCAATAATGAAAGAACGGCTTTGTACCTGAACGACGGTCAGGCGAATGGCTACACCCAGCAACCTGACAGCATGTTTTTTCCTGTACTGGGCGGTTCGGTGGACTTTGCCGATATCGACGGGGACAGCGATCTCGATGTGCTGATTGTCGGTACTTTGAACAACCCCTATACCATCCTGTACAAAAATGACGGAGCCGGGATATTCACAAAATTCGATGACAAGACCCTTCAAAAAGTCTCCGGCGGCGACGCCGATTTTGCCGATATTGACAATGACGGAGACATGGACCTGATCATTACGGGCAACTATAATTCTCAAAAATACACCGTTTTATACACCAATGACGGCGCCGGTAATTACACCGAAGTCAACAACACAGGTTTAACGCAGGCAGGCCAGGGCGTAGTCAAATTTGCCGATGTGGATGGGGACAATGATGAGGATGTATTGATAACAGGACTTGTCAAAATTAACTCCAATACCACCATAGCCGTATCGGATCTGTTCCTGAATGACGGCGCCGGTCAATTCTCGCTTACGAATTCTTCGATAGCCGGAATGTACAATGGAACGGTGAATTTTGCTGATTTTGACAATGACAATGACCTTGATCTCATCATCACCGGTGACTCTGTTTACAACGGAAACAACGGCCAATTTGCACAAATCTATTTCAATGACGG